>RFIY01000100.1 GCA_003695505.1 Candidatus Dadabacteria bacterium
GAAAGGCGTATTTCGGGGGCTGCCGTCGCCATTTCTCGCGACACGCTACCATTCGCTGGTGATCGATGAATCTTCCCTGCCGGATGAACTTGCCGTCTCGGCGCGTAGCGGCGATGATAATCTGGTGATGGGTGTACGGCACAAGTCGTTGCCGATGGAAGGGGTGCAATTCCATCCGGAAAGCATCCTCAGCGAACATGGGCACGCGTTGCTACGGAATTTTCTCGATCAATGTACCGACTGATTTGCCTTGTTTTGTTGAGCCTGTCCGTGCCGGTCTTTGCCGCGCCGGCGAGTGACCCGTATACGCAGGGTATGGAGGCATTCGCAGCGGGCCGGTACGACCGCGCAGCGCAACGTTTCCAGGCCGCACTCGAGAAGCGACCCGATTTTGCGCCCTACCACTATATGCTGGCGATGTCGTTGCTGCGTCAGGGACGTTATGTCGACGCCGTGACTCATTTCGAGGCGGTGCTGCGGAGCAAAGCGGACGAAGAGTTGCGTGGCAAGGCCTGGGTCAATATGTTGCGCGCGCTGATCGAGCTCAAGGACTATGACGAGGTCGAACGGGTTGCCCGCCGTGCGCTGGAGGATTTGCCCAACCAGGCAGAGGTGTTCAATCAGCTCGGGCGCGCACGCCTCAATCGAGGGGACTATACCGGCGCGATCGACGTGCTGTCGCGTGCGACACAACTGGCGCCGAACGACTGGAGCATCTACAACAATCTCGGGCTGGCGTATCTGAATGCCGGCAACCTCAAGGGCGCATTGCGGGCATTCGAGCGGGCTGCGCAGCTCAACGGTCGACAGGCATTTGTGCAGAACAACCTCGGCGTGACATACGAACGATTGCACCGCTATGCAGACGCACAGCGTGCGTACCAGCGCGCACTGGACATTGACCCGGGTTACGCGAAGGCCCGCCAGAGTATTCAGCGCGTGCGGCGGCTGAGCGCGTCAAAACAGCAAAGCAACTATGCGATCGGGAACGGCTCGTCCCGATGAGTGATCTGTCGGCCGTCCTGGAGCGCCTGATCGGCGGCGAGACGTTGTCAGCGACCGAGGCCGAGGCGCTGTTCGGCAGGATCATGGCGGGGCAGGTTGCACCGGAAATGATTGCCGGGCTGCTTGTGGCGCTCCGGGTGCGCGGCGAAACCGCCGCGGAGGTCGCCGGAGCCGCCCGTGCGATGCGCGCTGCCGCGACACCCGTGGACGCTCCGGAAGGCGCGGTAGATATCGTCGGTACGGGTGGCGACGGGCAACATACATACAATGCGAGCACGGCCGCCGCCATCGCGTTGTCGGCGGCAGGCGTACCCGTCGTCAAACACGGAAACAGGTCGGTCAGCAGCAAGGCCGGTAGCGCGGACGTGCTCGAGGCGCTCGGCGTGCCGATTGATCTCGATGCCCAGGCTGCGGCAGATGCAGCGTGTGAGTATGGTTTCGCCTTCCTGTTCGCGCCGAATTTTCATCCGGCGATGCGATACGCGATCGGTCCACGACGGGCGCTCGGTGTTCGTACGATATTCAATTTGCTCGGCCCGTTGACCAATCCGGCAGCGGTGCCGAATATCGTCCTCGGCGTTTTTGGCCCGCAGTGGCTGGAGCCGGTAGCGGAGGCGCTCCGCGAGCTGGGCATCCGCAGGGCCATGGTTGTGCATGCGCAGGATCCGCTGGACGAGATCAGCCTGTCCGCGCCCACGGATCTGATCGAAGTCATCGACGGCACGCTTTGCCGCGATCAGATTGCGCCGTCGGATTTCGGTTTGCGCCGTGTATCGCTCGGCGTCCTGAGAGGTGGCGACGCGGCGCACAATGCCGCCGCGATCGAGCGGGCGTTTTCCGGCGATTTCGAGGAACTGGCCGCCTGGATCGCACTCAACGCCGCGGCTGGATTGCGCGTTGCCCGCGATCTCGACTGGCAGGAGGCGATCGGGCAGATGCGCGAGGTCATCGACTCCGGTCGGGCAAGAGATCAACTCGAACGCCTGCGAGGCTTGCAGGCGTGACGGCAACCGTGTTGCAGCGGCTGTGCGCGCGTCGCCTCCAGGATGTCGAACGAGCCCGGGCCGAACGGCCGTTGGACGATCTGGTCGGTGCGGTGCGGCAAATGCCGATGCGACCGTACGAACGAAGTCTGGCCGAGCAGATCCGCGCCGCAGGCAACGAAGGGCGCCGCGCAATCATCGCCGAACTCAAGCGCGCCAGTCCAAGCGCCGGTCTGATTCGCGATGAACTCGATGTGCCCGGACGGGTACGCGCTTACCGTGACGGAGGGGCCGTCGGGTTCAGTATCCTGACGGAGCCGCACGAGTTTCTAGGGTCGGATGACGATCTGGCTGCGGCGCGCGAGACGGCACCGGATCGACCGATTCTGCGCAAGGATTTCGTCATAGACGAATGGCAGTTGTGGGAGACCAGGGTACTCGGCGCCGATGTCGCCCTGTTGATCGTCAGCGTGCTCGGAGATCGGCTGGCGCGGTTTCTCGAAGTCGCGCGCGACGCAGGGCTGGAAGCGCTGGTCGAGACTCATGACGACGCCGAGCTTGATCTGGCGCTGGAAAGCGGTGCCGAGCTGATTGGTATCAACGCTCGCAACCTTCATACGTTCGAGACCAGTCTGGAATGGGTCGAGCAGCGTATCGGCCGGATCCCGGCGGATCGCATCGCCATTGCCGAGAGCGGAATTCGGGGCACTGACGACATGAATCGCCTCGCCGCTGCCGGTGCGCGGGCGTTTCTGATCGGGGAGACGCTGATGCGCAGCGATGCCCCGGGTGAACTGCTGCGCACGTGGGGCGCGCGAGCGTGAAGCAGGTTACGGCGCAGGTCGCGAATCTGCCGCAGGAGGCGCTGCGCCTGCTGTCCACGCCACTCGTTGAGTTCGGTGGCATTACCATTTCGCTCATCGGCCTGATCGCGTTCGTGATCGGAATCATCGTTGTTCGTTTGCTGGCGCGCCTGCTCGGCCGGGTGATTGTTCGCGCATTTCTGGCACAGGGCCGTGACCGGCGCTCGGCCGCAGCGGTTGCGCGGCTCGGAGAAGTGCTCGCATTCACGATCGGAATTGTGATCGTACTCGAGTCAGCAGGGATCGAGCTAAGCGCGTTTATTGCCATGTTCGCAGCGCTTGGTGTGGGAATCGGTTTCGGTTTGCAGAATCTGGTCAACAATCTGGCAAGCGGGGTGATCGTACTTTTCGAGCAGCCGGTACGTCCCGGAGATTTCATCGAACTGGATGGAACCAGCGGTGAAATCCGGCGCATCGGCCTGCGGGCCACGACGCTGCAGACGGTCGACGGTCAGGAAGTGATCATTCCGAACAGCCAGTTGCTCGAACTGAGATTGATCAACTGGACACTGAGCAATACAGTCGTTCGACTGCGCCTCCATTTCGGCGTTGCCTACGGCTCGGATCCCGACCGCGTACGCAACATCGTCCTTGATGTTGCGAGTCGCCATGCGGCAGTCCTGGATGAACCGGAAGCGACGGTGCAGTTCGAAGCCTTCGGCAGCAGTAGCCTCGACTTTGTGCTGCTGTTCTGGGTCGCCGAGCCGTCACAGCGGCAGGTCGTGTTGAGTGATCTTCGCTATGCGCTCGACCGGGCGTTTCACGAACACGGTATCGAAATTCCGTTCCCGCAGCGAGACCTGCACCTCCGATCAGTTGACCCGGAA
>RFIY01000101.1 GCA_003695505.1 Candidatus Dadabacteria bacterium
GACATCTGCGACAGGTCTCCCTGGAACTGGCCCGACTGGGTACCCGTATCACTGTCGATATTTTCCTGGCGTTTGCGGTCGATGATGATGCGCGCGCGCGCAAGCACTTCTTTCAGGTAGATCGGCTTGGTCAGATAATCGTCGACACCAAGTTCCAGTCCCTTGATCTTGTCTTCGACGGCCTTGCGGCTGGTCAAAAAGATGAATGGGATGTCTTCGGCGCGTGACTGATCCTTCAGTAACTGACAGAACAGGAAACCATCCATCGAACCGGCCAGATCGATGTCGGAAATGATCAGATCCGGTCGATAGGTATCGAGCAGTTGCAGCGCTTTCTCGCCATGTTCGGTGGCCGTGACCGTGAAGCCGCCCTTCTTGAGGCTGATTTCCAGCATCTGGCGGTTCTTGATGTCTGCGTCGACAAGCAGCACTTTTGGCCGGGCCATGGTCTACCAGCCTCGTGCCGGCGCGCGCACGAGACGGATCTCGACGCGCCGATTGATCTGTCGGTTGCGGCGATTGATGTTGGGCAACAATGGCTCGGCCCCACCGCGGCCGCGCACGACGATCTGCGATGGCGCAATGCCATAATCAGACGAGAGGACGGCGCGAATCTTTTCTGCCTGTTTCAACGTCAGCGACTGAAGCTCGTCCGGATCCCCGGCGTTATCGCTGTGCGCAATCACTTCGATCACCAGATCAGGCCAGGCCTGCAAAATCTGCGCGAGCGACTCCAGCGCCGCATTGCTGCTCGGTTTCAGATCCGTCGTCTGATACTCGAAACCAACACCGCGCAACACGAACGGCTCACCGCGCTTGAGTCGCTCGACCAGTTTCTTTGCGTCGGCGTTCAGTTCTACGGGCGCCTTGGTCGCTGCGGGCCGTTTTTCGGGAGCCGACACGACCGGCGTGGCGGCCGGCTGCGGTCGTTCGCCTGGCACATCCTGGCGCGCGAGCCGCTGCTCAAACTTGCAGACGGGTTTGCGCCAGTCCGGATCGGCCGTCCAGCCACCTTCAGGCAGTTTTTGTTTAAGGTTTTCCGCGATGTCTCGCGTCAGGTCGGCCGCCACGGAAGTCAGCATCCGGATATGAGACGAAGCAGACGAGGGCGTCCGACTGGCCGTTACGCGCCAGAGTGTCCGCGTACTCGCCGTATCGACCATGCGCACCGACAGGGCGACAGACGGCTGCTTGTCGCGATAGACTTCGGGATCGTCGGTGTACCAGTACTCCGACACACTGCCAATCACGACCGCATCGATACCCAGTTCCGAGCGCAGTTGCCGCAATGCTTCCGGATCCCCGGATACCACTCCGCCGACGTTGAGGTAGCGTGTCAAAAACTGGTATGCGGTTGGCTCGAGCACAACGAACTGCCCGGTCGATTCGAGCGCCTGCGACAGCAGTTCGCCAACCGCGATGCCGGCAAAGCTGGTCAGACTGAAGTTTTCCAGGGGAATCACCGCGACGCAGCGCGGCGTTTCTTCGACGAATCCGGGATCAACGCGCACGTCGAAGCGCCCATGGCTGCATCCCGCGACCATGAACCCTGCGACGATGGCCATTGCCCGTCTCATCCACCCGCCTCGCGCCACGCAAACAGTGTCCCGAACAGATCCTCGAGACCTTCCTGGATGGCCGCAGAGGAAACATCCATCAGCGGCGGTCGGCCAGCCGTCAGCGTTCCGCCACCCGAGCCATTCAGCGTCGCCTCCCAGAGGATCCGGCCGCTGCGGGCATCCGCAACGCGGACAACGGCACCGAACGTCGCCATTTCGGTCAGTCCACGGTGCTCGCGCAAGTAGCCAAATTCAATCAGGGTGCCGTAGACGACGGCATCCGCATTGAGCAGGCGGGCAAAGCGCAGCGCTTCGGCGCGGTTCCAGTTGATGGGTAATGGCTGACCGCCAGTGCGCGCGATCTGATCCACGGCGTGTCGATCGCGAATGTCGTAGCCTTCCCAGACCCGCAACTCTTCGGCAAGCAGATCGGCGACGATCAGTCCGGCCTCCGGGAACGGCGTCAGATTTTCGAACGGCACGACCAGTACCGTCCGCATTTCATTGAATGCCTGCGGAAAATACAGCGTTCCCGTCGACTTCGCCGTCGACGCGCACCCCGACAGCACAACCGCCACCGCGAGGCATATGATTTTGTCTTTCATAACAGGCATCTAATCCGCATTAACGCACGTTCCAGTATACCAAACGGCGTCAAATTTCCGGAGTGAGTCAACCCGGCGGTTTGCGGGGTCGCCGGTGATGATCTAGAATGAGCCGTCATGAGAAAATTGACATCTGAGTCAATTTTCCATTTCGTACTGTTCCTTGAACCGAAAACCATGACTTCTCGAGAGGAGAGTCCACGATGGATCTTGAAGGACGCGTTGCAATCGTTACCGGCGGTGGCCGTGGCATCGGCCGCGAAGAAGCGCTGACACTCGCCAGCTATGGCGCGGCGGTCGTTGTCAATGACCTTGGCGCCGGGTTTTCTGGAGAAGGCGCAGACGAAGGACCGGCCCACGAAGTTGCCGAAGAAATCCGCGCAAAGGGCGGCAAGGCAGTCGCCAATACCGCCAACGTCACCGACCACCAGGCCATGAAGGAGACCGTTGAGCAGGCCGTACGCGAATTCGGGCGCCTCGACATCGTCGTCAACAATGCAGGTATCCTGCGCGACAAAATGATCTTCAGCATGGAAGAATCCATGTGGGACGCCGTCATGGCGGTCCATCTGAAGGGCACCTACAACCTGACCCACCACGCCTGTGTCTACTGGCGCGACCAGGCAAAGGCTGGCGAAGAGGTCACCGGCCGTGTCATCAACACCAGCTCGGACGCAGGGCTGCTCGGCAACGTCGGCCAGGCCAACTATGCCGCCGCCAAGGCCGGGATCGCCGCCTTTACGATTGTCGTCGGGATGGAAATGCAAAAATATGGCGTCAAAGCCAACGCGATCGCGCCGATCGCGCGGACGCGCCTGACCACCGATGCCACCCCCGCCATGGCGGCGTTTATGGGTCAGAAGCCAAAGGAAGGCGAGTTCGACAAGCTGGGACCGCAAAACATCGCCCCGGTTGTCGCCTATCTGGCCAGCAAGGAATGCGTGCTCAATACCGAAGTGCTGCGTGTCGCCGGTGACCTGGTCTGGCTGATGCAGGGCTGGCACAGCGTCAACAAGATTTCGAGCAACAAGCAGATCTGGAAGCTCGACGAACTCGCCAATCGCGTCGAGAACGAGCTGCTCAAGGATCGGCCGGCCAAGGAAACGATCCAGAGCCCGATCATGGAGATCATGCAGGGCTGATCTGCCGCTTGCCCAGATCCGATTGGATCCAGAATAAACACGGGGCCGCCCAACCTGGGCGGCCCCGTTTGCTTTGACCGGGCGCCGAAAGGGGTAGCGCCACTGTGAACGGTCGGAGGAGGTCTGTTCAGTAGCGCTGCTTGTGGCTGGGCACGGCTGCACTGGCCGTTTGTGACTCGCGTGCCATCACTTCGCGCAGGCGTTCGAGTGAGGCTTCAAGCGCCGGTTCTGTTGGCAGGTTCGCATCGATCGCTGTCACCGCCGCGCGCATCTTGTCCAGTGCATCGGCGGCACTGCCCGCGCGCTCAGCAGCGTGTGCGTTTCCGAAGGCGAAAAAGGCCAGCAGCAGACCGCCACCCAGACCAATCAGCGCCTGGCGTACTGTGTCGCGTTGTTGGTGGTTGATCACTTGCATGGCGAGCCTCCGTTCGATTGCATTGCTCGCCCCACCATTTGCAAGGACCGTGCCAGATTTTCTGTTCGAGTTTGAGACACGCCTGCGCGAGGACGATCTCCCCAATGTCTCAGTCGTTGGCGTCCCGTTCGGGCACATCTCCGTGCTCATCCTCGTGAGAGGACTCATCCTCGACTTCGCCGACCGCATCCAGCCGCCCCTCAAGCAATTCCTCGACGGCATCACACTCCGCGCCGTCGTCCTGGCGTGCATCAAAGACAAGCGGGACGCCGGCACCCTGTTCCGCGACCAGCTCATCCCGACAATCCGCGATTGCGTCCCCGGCGCCAAGGAGCCAGGCAGACAGATCGAGACGCACGACGATGGCTGCGCCGCGCGCATCCACGGTCACCGGCACCGCCGACCGGTATTCCAGTTCGTCTTCCAGATCGAGCGCCAGCACGAACGGATCGATCCCGCCATCGATCAGCCGTCCAACCACAAACACGGATGCGCCATCCTGCTCACCACCCGCATCCGCTTCGAGTTTCAGACGCACACGAGAGTAGGTCCCGGCAGGCAGAACGAGCCGCGAGGTATCCGGCGTCACGGTCTCGCGGGTCAGATCGAAGACAAACGGCCCCTGAAACCGCAACGAAGCGCCCGCCTCGTCCGCCTCGCAGACCGCGGCGCGCCAGTCATCCGCAACGGTCGTCAGAAGCGCCGCGTAGTCCGCGCAGTCGTACGGCGGCACGAGATCGAAACGAAACGACTGCGCAACGGTTGTCGCCGCGTCGATCTCGACCGCTGTCGGCGCAGCCGCCGGACTCAATGACGGCTGCGAAAATCCGCCAGACACGCCAATGCGGAAGGATGCCGGCTGCTCCGGGATGGCTGCATCGAGGCCTGTTCCCACGGATACGCCCCCGGCGCCGTCGCAAGCGACGACCAGCAGCGCCATTCCACAAATGAGGCAAAAAACGCGCTTCATGTCCGCTCCAGTTCCGTTACGGGAAACGCCTGAAAATTGACCTGCATGACATCACCATCGACGCCCTGCATCCCGACCTGTTCACGCACGAGCCAGTCGAACAGCTCCTGTCGGAACCCGTCGACGCGCGCCAGCAGCTTTTCGGCAAGGGCGTGGGGCACGGTCACGGTCAGCGCCGATGTAACGCGGGCACCGGGTTCAAACTCATCAAGCGACGCCAGACTCAGCTCGATCATGGCCTGGTGGTACCGCCGGATACGCAGATCTCGCACGATATCGTCGGTTTCCAGGCGCGGCTCCTCCACGCGAACCGTTCCATCGTCTTCGATGACGAGGATGCCAAGATGCACGAGTACATCGAGCGCCCGTTGCGC
>RFIY01000102.1 GCA_003695505.1 Candidatus Dadabacteria bacterium
CGACGCATCCACCTCGGCCACCGGATTGAGCTGATCTTTGTACAACCAGCCACGCTCCAACACCCCATCACGCAACTTCGCCACGCGGCGGTTGAATGCATCCACAAGATAACGAATCTCCACGCCGGTCGGCAGCGTCACCGCTCGCAGATTGCCCAGCGCATCGTACCCGTAGCCCGTCCGCCCGTCGGGGCCCTCTTTCGCGACAAGATCGCCGTTGGCATCCCACTCATAGGTCGTCGAGCCCCAGCTCAGCAGCCGGTCCTGGTCATCATAGATACCGTACTCCACCTGACCATCGCGACTTCGGCTCAGACGATTGCCGTTGGCGTCATAACTGTATCGCTCCGCGACACCGTTACGCCAGACGGCCGTCAGGCGTCCACGGTCATCGTATTCGAATTCCCAATGATCCGTCTGGCCGGGCAATGCATCGTCACGCGCAACCACGCGTCCCAGTGCATCGCGTTGCCAGGCAAACGACGCCAGCGGACTGCCGCCGAAACGGGATTCCGACAGCACCGGCTCCCCAAACTCGTTCCAGAGAACCGCTGTCGTTACTTCACCCGCTTGCTCGGCCACAACAAGGCCGTTTGCGTCGCGATACAGTTGCAGCTCGCCGGCGCCGATCAGCAGCCCGTCGGAATCGTAGCTGCGGGCCACCGCCGGTCGGTCGTTGACCTGCAGACCCGTCAGCCAGAAGTTGTTGTCCCAGGTGTAATGGACACGCCCGCTGACCGGACCGCTCCATTCGTGCAGTGACGGCAATGGGCCGATCCACGACGACTCGATCACGACACCGTCGTCGCTTTCGCCGCGGGTGACGCGCCCGGTTTTCGACCAGACGTAGTCACGGCGGAGACCCGGCGCGGAGATTTGTTGCAGCCGTCCACCGCTGTTGTAGGTGTAATCGATGCGTTGCGCGTCCGGCGGCTCAACGCGTACAAGCTGTTTGTCACGGTTCCAGGACCGCAACGTGGCATCCGGGGAAACGCCCACGTCGGGCGGATCGTAACTCGATTCCAGACCCATCGGGGTGTAGTTCATCTCGTGCGCGGGACGACCCGGTGGTTCGATGCGTGTCATCAGGTCGCGTCCGTCGTAAGCAAACGCGACACGCTCGCCGTCCGGCAAGGTCTGACCGATCAGGCGACGATTCGCATCCCATTCGAACTGCAGGACACGCCCCAACGGATCCGTGGCCGTCCGCAGAAGGCCACGGCTATCCCAGGCAAACCGGCTTTCGCGTTGCTCAACCTGTCCTGCCTGCACGATCCGGGTCAGGTTGCCCGCAGCGTCGTAATCGAAAAAGACCGGCGCGAGCGTGCCGCTGCGCGATTCGATGATGCGTCCATTGGCGTCATATTTGCGCGTGGCGACCCGACCGGCAGGGGAGACGAACAAGCGTTCTGGATTTACCAGATCATAGGCCATCGACCAGGACCGTCCATTGATGACTCTTGACTCTCTCCATTTGTCGATCCCGGTAGGCCCTGTGCCCGGCTCATAGGTGATATCGCGGTATTGACGGGACAGTAACCGGCTGTAAGCAACGCTATCGCCCAGAAATAGCTGCATAGTCCGCTCCCTTGCATACCTTCCTCCGGCAGCAAGTGGCTGCGATGCATATCCAATGCCCTCGACAGACCCATTCAGATGATGACGCACGCCGGACCACTTCGCGCGATTTTCCATATATAGCTGGCGCCCCCCGCCTGGTGCGACAACATACAAGATGCTCCATTTTCCGCCGTTATACCGAGAATGTTCGTATTCCGTTCTGCGCCCTTCCGGACTGTATTTAATGATCCTCCGTTCGTTGTTAAAATCCCGCTCCAATATCATCGCCCCGCCATCTGGATTGCCATGACGAACGAGACGTCCAAAGGGGTCATATCCGAACCGGTACACGCCTCCGTCAGGATCTGTGTAAGTCTGCATCAATCCATATTGATAGGTGTACGATCGCCTGTATCCTGCCGGATCCTCGGCCTCGGCCAGGTAGCCATCGGCGCCCGCTGAAAGTACCGTGTGCTCGCCGTATGGACTGACGACACCGATGAGCTCGCCAGTTGCATCGCGCTCGAAGCGCGTCAGGCGACCACTTCGGTCCGTGATGCCGGTCACATAACCGTGTGCCCCGTAGAAGAACGCGTAAAGGCGCGCGCCGGTCGTCAGATCGAATGTCTCCAGATGTCGTCCTTTCCGGTCAAACACATACAGTTCGCGACCGTCTCTGGATCCAATCCGTATCTGATTCCCGTCATAGTCAGGCATCATTGGCAACAACGCCGTGATACTGTCGGCCCCATTCGTACGTTCCAGCAGGAACAGGCGTCCGCGCGGCCCTGCTTGCAGCCGGTAGGTCTGCGCCGCCTGACCATCGCATTGCACGGCCGGCAAGATCGTCGCCGTCAGTGCCTGCGCCGCACCGTCGCTGTACCAACCATCGACTTCCGCAACGCAGCCCTGGTCCGTGACCACAAAGAGCCGGCCCTCGCGGTTGCTCTCCAGCGCCGCAAGTTGCACCGGTTCGGTCGCACCGGAAACCGTCAGTGCATGAAACGTGCTGCTACCAAATTTGTCGTAACGATTGACAAGCTGTGTCCCGTCTGGCTTGCGCAGCAGCGCCCAGGCCACCCCGGATGGCACCCAGCCGACATCGACAAGGGTCGCATCCGCAAGGTCCGCTTCCGCCCTGTCCGTCAACGGCCGCCAGAATTCCTGCACGGTCCCCGACGGCGTACGGCGCACGCCGTGGCCGTCCGCCATCACGACCAGCAATGAACCATCCGCCTCAACGAACAGTTCCCGGACATCCATCAGCACCGCCCGTGTCGTACTGTCGGCGAAGGTCCAGTCGATATCCGTCTGGCAGTCGGAGCGAACCGGATGGGGTACCGGAGCGCAGACCTCTTCTTCGACCCAGCGCAATTCACAGACGTTCTCGATGCGACAGTCTGGTGTGCACACCTGTTGTCCGGTCGTCTTGCAGCAGATCTCATCGCTACCGTCAAAGTGACAGACCTCTTCGTAACAGTTGCCATCGAGGCAACACAGTTTCAGCGGGTCACCGTTGGCTGTAGCCCCGTTGTTGGAGCAAATAACCCCCGTGGGGTTCGGGTCTGGCACGGGACTACACGCCAGGGCCTCCTGGCAGGTGTAGTCATCCGGCGCACAGGGGCAAGCCCCGCCGGACGAAGTTCCTTCACATCCCATTTCGGCCTGGCAGGCGAAATCCTCGGGGGGACACGGACAACTCGCCGGCCCCGGCGGGAAGAGGTCACAACCGTTGGCTTCGCGGCACGCCAGGTCATCGGGTGGGCATTCGCACCCGCCATAACCACCGCCTGAGCTTTCTACGCGGCAATCCGTCGACGCCTCCGGGACGCAGACGTCCTCGCACACCTCTGACGGTGTGCAAATCGAGCGTTGCCGCGGCTCCATGTGGCATTCGGTACGCGGCACCGTCCAACTGCACAATGCACCGCCCCCCAGTACCGTCGTGACCGTCCCATCCCGCTCGAGTCGGCGGACGACTTGCGCTGATGAGTCGAACTGGCTCATTTCCGTATCTTGTTCCACAAACAGAAGGCGCTCTTCTCTGTCGAATGCAAGCGGTGCGTCAAATGGAATCGCGGTGCTGGAATAAACATCCCACACCCGCCCGGTCCGGTCAATCCGTGACAGATGAACCTCGTCGGCCCACGAGCTGCTCCTCCAGGACAGGTACACCTGGCCATCAGGCGCGGCCGCGACGGCGCCGATGTCATTGAATTGGGTCATATCGGCACGCGATCCGGGCCTGGGTGCGAATACCCGGCCCGTAAGCCGAGTCGCGCGCAACTCAACAAGGTCCATGTCCGATGCGCGGATACGTTCGCCGTTGCCCAGCAGCAGCGTGCGCGTGTTGGGGTCATATTGGTGATGAACGTCGAGCAACCAGCCGAGAAAACCCTGGTCGCGAGGGTCCCAGCTTGCTGCACCAACCGGGTCAGGCAAGGGCGGTCCGCCAACGATCTTGGCGGAGGTGCGCCGCCATCGAATTTCGGTCCCCAGCAGATGCATCGGCACGTCACCGAAAAACTGCCCCTGTAACCGATAATAGGCATCCAGTTCTGCCTGATAGCGGTTCAGGGCACTGCTGCTGATGCCGACATTACGACCGTACCGTCTGCTGCCAGATAGCCGACTGACGGGTGGACGCGGGCGCGGCGTGCTCATAAGCGAGGCAATCCGCTGCGGTAGCCACTGGCTAAAAAGCGGCGCGACTTCGTTTGCATTGGACGTCGTCAACTCGGCCGGAAATGTCCAATAATTTACGCGACGCACTTCGCCAATCAATACATTGAATCGTCGATCAAAGGTTGAAACCAGCCTGCCATAGAAATCGAAGGTTCGGGTCGGCATTGGAATGGCGACAGTCTGACGTCCGATACCTGGCCCATAAATCGCTGTAGAGGCGATGCGCCGGATCATTGGGGAATACGTAAGTCGGTATGACCAATCAAACAGATTGTCCGTCACAATAAAATAGACTGCCTCGACATCTGGCTGATCGGTATAATCGACCTCGATCTCAATCTGCGGCTCTCGTGCCGCCGTACGCCCCGGCACGTGACGGCTGCTGTACCACAGCGTATATGGCGTACCAACAAGCGGGAGGGACTCGCGCAGCGCCTGGTTGGTACATTCCACGACTGAACCGCTCACGGTACATTCCGGCCGCTTGTCACATTCGTCGCCCCGGCACGGACATGTTGGCCCGTGACACTCGTTTGGTGGCGGCGCATCGGGTTCGCACGCGCTACCGCATCGGCGATCATTATCACCACGGCGACGATTGAGACTTAATCGAGTGTTGAGATAGTTAAGATCCCAGACACTCAAGTGCCTGATCGGCACACGCCAGAAACTCTCACCAACCTCCCAGTGCTGCGCGATCCAACGCAATTCATCGTCGGAAAAACCCAATGCATCCAGCACATCCGCGGCGAGCCCACCCCTGGGTTCATTGGCCCCGTCCATGGACAGTTGCGCGCGCCCATCGGTGACCGCAGCCACCTTAAAGACATAGCCATTTTCCTCGGGTCGCCAGGCCGCCTGGCGGTAGTCATAACTGCCCGCCGGCGTGATGGACCCGATAGGAATATCAAGAAAGTTATCTACATAATGAAAGGCCGTACCGCCCCGAAACTCGAGCTCGAACCCCTCCATCCCGGCCAGCTCCTCTACGCTCCAGTCGACCGCATAGGTATACCCGACCGGGTCGGGCAACGCCCCGGGCATCGCCAGCGGGCCAAGCGGACCGTTCGTGAATTCCACACCTCGCAAGGTCACGGTCGTCAGTGGGACTTCCACGCCCTGCCCGTCGACCGCTGCTGCCTGAACCCCTGGCGGCAGAAACAGCCAGCCGCGGCGTCGCCCGCGTTCGTCGGTGATTTCCGGCAAGGCCGCCGTCTGAGCGCGATCACCGCCAAATCGTATCGGAAACACGCGTGCGGGACGATCGAGCATCACAACGTCCGGAACAGATATGTAAGAACGTTCCGCAAGCTGGCTAACGTCACGCTGCACGGGCAAATAGCCGGATTTCCGGTATTCGAGCGCGGCGAAACCGCCGCCATTGAGCACCAGATCGTATACACCATCCAGTCGCGACCAGGTATAACCCAGTTCCGGGTGGGCGCGGACAGAAACCCGCACGCCCGCGAGCGGCTCGCCACGCTGATCCACAACCCGGCCGCGCAGCACGACCATCCTGACATCGTCGATCGCGTCCGGATCGACCCCACGTTGGACAGGATCCGGGCCGCTGTACAGGAACGCATTGGCGTCAAAGATGTCAAACGGCACGGTTCGATCAATGGGCGGCGCCAGCAAGGCAGGATCGGGCGGCAATCCCTCGGCAGAGATCGCGATGCGTACCGAGGCCGGTGCGGAGTCCACACCATTGACCCGGACACGATACATGAAGCTGTCCTGACCTGTGGCGCTCTGTGCCGGCGTATATCGGAACCGTCCTGCACCCGCATCAAGGATCTCGACCACCCCGCTTGCAGGCGGAGAAACGATCTCGAAACGAACGTCCTGGGTGACGAGCCAGGCGCCAGCGAACGTAGCGACCAGCGGCACGTCTCGTAACGTCTCGAACTCGAGTGGCGAGGCGACGGGGACATATGGCGAGCCAACCACCGCGCTGACCGCCAACTGGACCGTTGCCGGATCCGACCAGCCTGTACCGTCGCTGACACGATACGTGAAGTGGTCCTTACCCGCGAAGTCGGTTACAGGACGCCATACAAAGAATCCGGTCGTTGCATCGAATTGCAGCGACCCAAATGACGGCCCGGACACCACGGCATACGACAGTGGGTCACCATCCACGTCCACACCAACGACCTGTCCCGAAAGGGGCCTGTTGCCTGGACCGGAAAGTTGCTGTGGCATTGCGACCGGCAGATCGTTGACCGGCGTAATATCCAGCCAGATCCTTGCTGGCGCACTCTCGGTAATGCCATCGGAGGCGACGACGACAAACGAATCCAGTCCATGACTGTCCGGTGTCGGCTTGTAGCTGAATGCCCCATCCGATGCCAGCACCGTCAGATGTCCGTGTCTCGGTCCTTCAAGTAACCGAAACGTCAACATGTCACCATCGGGGTCTGTGGCCTGAATCTGGCCGGAAAGAACACTGTCCTCCGCGCCCGTCAGGACCGCAGCGTACACTACCGGCGGATCGTTGAGATTCACTACAAAGGTAAGCGAGCTACTGTATCCTGCATTGCCAGCGCGGTCGCGGGCATGCCCGGTCCAGACATGCACACCTTCCGTCAACCCGGAAACCGTAACCGCCCGAACATCACCCGTCACGGCCTGCATCTGTCGCTCGCCGCCGTCGACCTTGATCGCAACGTGATCGCCCGGCACACCGGTCAGGACATCCGTCACGGCAACGACGAATGTCACTTCGGTCGTGCGCAACCGAGCACCGGATCCCGGCGCCAACAAACGTATTGTCGGCGGCGTCCGGTCCACGACCACACTCTGCAGGACAGAGCGGCCAATGTTGCCGGCGCGATCGCGCGCGATCAGTTGCCAGTGGTGCACGCCTTCTCCGGTCGTCAAGGGCGCCGCGAACCGTACAGCCGTACCCGGCGCCGGATAGGTCACGCCGTCAAACATGACGCCTGTCGCCTCAGTCACGACGCCGGCGCGGTCATCCTGCACGATTCCTGACAAGATCAGAGGATCAGCATTGGTCGGCGCGCCATCCGGTGGGAACAGTCCCGTCCAATGCGGCGGCGTTCGGTCAATCAGGAGCGAAACACTCGTCACTGCACGGTTGCCGGCCCGATCCTGGATGCTCGCCCTGAACAGGTAACTGCCCTCTTCCGGCAACGGAAACGCGAACGAAGCCCCACCATCCGAAGCGACCACCCATGAACCGAGATCGAGCTCATCCAGCGCAAGCACCGCCGTGGACAGGTCGACCCCGGACCCGGCGTCTTGCCAGGCCACGTCAAACTCCACCTCCGTGGCGCGTCCCACATATGGCGCGTCTGGTTGCCGGATTGCAATCTGCGGGGACACGCCATCTACAGTGGCTTCTGCCACCTGTATCACCGGCAGCCAGGCCGCGATATGCATCTTCCAGATACCGGGCTGCCCGATCATCACGAGCGCCTCGCGAAGCTCCTCCAGCAACGACGCCTGTGCATGGGCAAATGCGCGGGTTGCGGCCTTGTTCCCGGGAAATTTGACCTCGACACGCGCCTTGATGCGGCCATCGTCCTGCTCTGCTTTCGCCTTGATCAGCGCCAGTGGACGTCCCGGACGAACTTCCAGCACCGAAAGCTGCTCGAGCAGGACCGGCAACAAACGCGCTCCGACAAACGACAGGTCAGCACCCGATTGTTGGGCGACGCCGGCCAGCGCCCCATGGAAAAGCGAGGCACCGCCATCCGCCATCTCGTTCACGGTCCAGGTGTCATCGAGGCGCACGGCAACTGCTGGCAGCGGGCGCGACTCGTCCGGTTCTGCTGCATCCACCTCGATGTATATCCGTGCTCCGCGCGGTGCATCAAGAAGCTGCCACCACGCGTCGGCCACCAATGCCCACCAGGACATTCGCAGTGGCCAGGCGACCGCCCCCGATACACGGTATGCCGTCAACCAGGGCAACCAGCGCCCTCGTCGGATCTCAACGAGAAACGTCGCTTCCGTTCCTGCAGCCGAGACCTCGGAAGAGAACGCCTGCACCCGGTA
>RFIY01000103.1 GCA_003695505.1 Candidatus Dadabacteria bacterium
ATGAGCTGGCCAGGTGGGATCGCTGCGGTGACCGGTTCGGGTGCCGAGAAGGCCGGACTGGCGGCGAGAAGTACCACGCCAAGCGCCATTACGATGCTAGGATTGCGCGTGCTGCTCATGCTGCCCCTTCTTCGAGCTGGACCGATTCAATGCGGCTCTGTGCGACGCCATCGGCGAATCGGAGGTCGACTGTCTGCCCCGGGGTAAGATCTGCGGCCCGCGTAACGGGCTGCCCTCCGCACTCCGCCATCGTGTAGCCGCGCGCCAGCGGGCGCAACGGGTCGACACCGTCCAGCCGGGCAACAAGGTGGTTCAGTCGCTGCTGACGTCGCTCGATATCGGTTCGGATCGCGCGATTGCAGCGCGCGAAGAGATCGTCCAGACGCTGTCGTTGCCATTCAAGGCGCCGACCCGGGTGAGGCAGCAGCCGCTGCAACCGCTCGATCCGCTCTCTTTTCTGGTTCAGTGCCTGGGTCAGCGCGCGCGTCAGGCGGTCATGGCCGGCAGTGACATCGGCCAGCAGTTGCCGCCGATCCGGAAAAACGAGTTCTGCCGCGGCACTTGGTGTCGGTGCCCGCAGGTCGGCAACGAGATCCGCGATCGTCGTATCGGTCTCGTGCCCCACGGCCGAGACGACCGGCACATCCGATGAGAAAATGGCCCGCGCGACGGGTTCGGTGTTGAATGGCCACAGATCTTCGAGGCTGCCGCCACCACGGGCCACGATCAGGACATCGATGCCCTGATGCTGCAATCGGCCAATCGCGGCTGCGATCTCGTTTTCGGCGCCGTCGCCCTGGACGCGGGTTGGCGCGATGACGATGTCGATCCCGGGATGCCGCCTGCGACTGACCTGTAGGATGTCGCGAATCACCGCACCCTTTGGGCTGGTTGCAACGCCCACGCGTTTCGGCAGGCGCGGAATTCGGCGCTTGCGATCTTCGTCGAACAACCCCTCGTCGCGTAGCCGCGCGCAGAGCTGTTCGAATGCAACCGCCAGCGCGCCGGCACCTTCGGGTTCAAGCTGCCGCGCAATCACCTGCAACTGCCCACGATCGCGGTAGATCCCCGGTTCGCCGAACAACAGGACCGCCATACCTTCTTCGGGTCGCCAGCGCAGGCGCGCGGCGTCGCGCGCAAACAGCACGCAGGAGATCTGGGCGACGTCGTCCTTGAGCGTGAAATAGTAGTGGCCACTGCGGGCGTGCGTCAGGCCACTGATCTCGCCCCGCAGCCACAGCCCCGGAAACAGATCTCGCAGTTGTTCATCGAGCGCCTCGACGGCCTGACTGACCGTCAGAACCGGGAATCCCTCGCGGTATTCGATCTCGTGCGGTACGTCGAGCAGGGCGACTTCCTCTAACATGCAGATCCAGACGTGACGGGTACAACCTATTGTACCCGCGCGATCGCAGACATTTCCATCGTTGATGGCGCGATTCAGTACGCCAATGAAGGGAAAGCGGTAGCTGTGATGCCTGTGTCAGCAGCCTGAATCATTGCCGCTGGTATCTTCCAGCCCCCAGACGCTCACCTGGTTTCGGATCGCGGTCACTGCCGTTTGGCACAAACCAGCGTTGTTCGTGATGAAAAAGTCGTTCAGACCACCGCTGAGTACCGGGAACGACAATTGGCTCAGCGATGTATTGTTGTCCACAATCATATCTCTGCCGATCAGCGAAAGGTCCGGAAACGTAGCCTGGATCAGGGCAGGGTTGCTAGTCAGCAAAAGCGATCCGTAGATGGCTGCGACCGGGATCGAGACGGTAGTCAGAGCGGCGTTGTTGGAAATGGCGAGGCGTTCGCTACCGGAAGTCCCGACGGTAGAGAGGCTGGGCAGCAAAAGCGTGTCAAGTGTCGCGTTCCCATCAAATTCCATCGATCCGGAAACCTGAATGAGTGCGGCTTCGAAGCGGCTGAGCATCGGATTGGCTTTCACGAACAACCCTGCCGGGTTTATGCCGTCCCCGATATCCGTCAGGCGATCCAATGTGATCGCAGTCAGCGCCGAACCAGAAATCGTCATCGAACCGGCGACGTTGCTGAGTGCGGTCTGGAAGCGCGACAGGGCTGCGTTTCCGGCGACGAGCACTCCGGAGCCGGAGACGGTTTCCTTTCCGACATCCGACAAGACGGGCAGTGCGACCGTCGTTAATGCGCTGTTGTTAGTGATGTCAATCGCCCCGGGTAGCTGCTGCACCGTCATTGAAAGACTTTCCAGTAGCGCGTTGCCTGAAATCTGTGCTGACAGCCCCGAGTCGGACTTGCCCAGAGACTGGAGATCGTTCAGCGCGAGGTCGATCAAGGAATCATTATTGACCACCATCAGCGCACCGGCGATACCCGAAACCGCGGTCTCGAAAACTGAAAGCTTCGGATTGTCGCGGACGGTGAGGCCATGGTTCCGACCGTCATCTCTGCCAATGAATGGCAGGCGCGGCATGGTTACATAAGTCAGTTCCGCGTTTGCGGCGATCGTGACGGAGCCGGGGCACTGCTTGACAGGCAACGATACGGCATGAAGCTGCTTGTTGCTCTCGATCAGGAATGAAATCCCCGCCGAATCTCGCCCGATATCGGCAAGGTCATTCAATGTCAGAACCTCGAGCGCGTCATTGCCAGTGATGAGGATGCCTCCGGCGGCCGTGGTGACTGGTGCTGTTACCGCCGCGAGTGCATTCAGGTCGCGCAGCACGAGATCGCCCCCCAACGTCATCAGATTTGGGAGCTCCAGTGAAACCATTGCTGGATTGTTTGACAATTCCAGATTGCCGCCAATGTTGTACGCCGGCGATGCCCAGGTGCTGAGGAGCGGATTGTCACAGATTTTTACAGAGCCATTCAATGTCACCGCCGGCAAATACAAGCTCTCCAGGACGGGATTGCCACAGATCCGAACATCGTGACCAACCGACATAACCGGCATGACGACTGCCGTGAGTGTCTGAGCAGCGGCAATCTGAACGTCTCCGATCACCGTTTGCACAGGGAGTACCAGCCGCGAAATGGCCGCCGCTTCCCCACTGTTAGCGTCTGTCACCAGACGAATGTCTCCCGTCACTGTCCAGGTCGTGGGCGACTGGATGTCAATGACGCCGCTTGCGGTTGCGGCGATGTCCACTCCTCCAACGCGCTGCAATGACGGCAACGCTTCGGCGGAGGCAAATGCTGAATCGAAGACCAGCGTGCCGGTAATTTCGGTTACAGCCTGGATCAGAAAGAGATCTACGGCGTTGGCGACCGCGTAGTCGCCTTCGATTCGGGTCGGAAACTGTATGGCATTTGCGCCGCAATCCGCCGCATTGACCGCGCCATCATCATTCTGATCCTCATCCGGCAGGTCGCCGACGCCGTCGCCGTTGAGGTCCCAGCAATGCTGTCCCGAAGTGCCGTTCTGACCATCCTGACCGTGACAGTCGTCGACATCGACCAGGCCATCGCCGTTGAGGTCTTCGCCAGGCAGGTCGGGATTGCCGTTCCCGTTCAGGTCCCAGCAGGACTGGCCTGCGGTGGTCGGGTCGATCGCGGTGACGGTGAAGTCCGGTATGATCGTTTCCTGCTGGTACTCGACCACCACGGCTGGAGCCGTGGCCGCTGTCGTACTGGTGCCCTTCGCAACGACGCGATAGCTGCCGACCGGAACCCTGGAAATCGTAAAGGAACCATCATCATCGCTCAATGCGAGCCACGATGTGCCCGGAATGTAAACCAGGACATGGCCGTCAGATTCGCGTCCGTTGACGTTCACGTTGCCGCTGATGTCTCCGGTAGGTGTAAACACGAGCGTCTCGACCGAGACCGAGCCCTGGGTCGGGACGGTCAGCGGGTGCATGATGACCTGTTCCAGTGTGTCTGGCCCAGCGGCCGCCTGGAGCTGGTATGCGCCAGCGGCTACGTTGCGGAATCGGAACTGGCCAGATTCATCCGCGACGACGATCAGCTCGTCTGGACCATCAAGGGTCACCACGGCGCCCGATGCGGGTCCGAGATCGCCGAGCAGTACCTGGCCCGTCAGGTCGGTGTGGCCCGAACCGACAGCAGGATTGTCATCGGGCTGTCGTAAAACCGGCCCGCAAGCGGACGTTACCGTCAACAGAAGGCAAAAAGCCGAGGCGCGGGCAATGGAGCCCGTGACGAATGGAAACTTTTGCATGGGAGAACAACCTCACCGCATAAGAGCCTTGTTCGCAAATTATGATAACACGGGTTTGACAGGTCGCCCTCCGCCCGCGACGCCCGATCCTAAGGGTAGTGCGACAACGGATCGAGCACCGTATCACGGGGGTGATCGCTCGCGCGCGGGTAATCGAGGGTGTAATGCAGTCCCCGGCTTTCGCGGCGGCGTTTGGCGCTCTGAACGATGATCCAGGCGACCTGCACCAAGTTGCGCAATTCGAGCAGATCCTTGTTGGGACGGACATTCCAGTAATAATCGAGAACTTCTGCGGCCAGCATTTGCATCCGGCGCTCGGCACGTTCGAGACGGCGACTGGTACGCACGATGCCGACGTAGCTGCTCATTGTGCGACGCAGTTCGTCCCAGTTATGCGTGACGATGACCTGCTCGTCTGGTTCAACGGCATCACCATAGTGCCACTCCAGTGAGCGATCGCCATCGACATCGGGTATGTCGGGTTCCGTGTCGAGAATATGGTTTGCCGCGAAGCGAGCCATGACCATGCCTTCGAGCAAACTGTTCGAGGCAAGGCGGTTTGCGCCATGCAGACCGGTATGGGCGACTTCGCCGATCGCATACAGTCCGGGAATCGCCGTCTGTCCGTTCAGGTCCGACCAGAGACCACCGCATTGATAATGCGCCGCCGGAACAACCGGGATGGGTTCTTTGCGCATATCGAATCCATACGCGAGGCAGGCCTTCAACAGATTCGGAAAGCGTCGTTCGATGAACTCCGCTGGCTTCATCGAGATGTCGAGAAAGACGCAGTCGGCGCCGGTGCGCTTGATCTCCGCATCGATCGCACGTGCAACGATGTCGCGCGGCGCAAGTTCCGCCAGCGGATGCACATCCGGCATGAAACGTTTTCCAGCGGCATTGACCAGTACGGCGCCTTCTCCGCGAACGGCCTCCGAGATCAGAAAATTCTTCGCCTGTGGGTGAAACAGGCAGGTGGGGTGGAACTGTGTGAATTCCATATTGATCGCGCGGCATCCGGCGCGCCAGCCCATCGCCAGCCCGTCACCCGTGGCCACGTCCGGGTTGCTGGTGTACAGGTAGACCTTTCCGGACCCCCCGGTGGCCAGCACGGTTGCGCGAGCGATCCATGGTTCGATGGCACCCGAGCCAATGTCGAGTACATACGCGCCGAGGCAGGCGTCGGGCTGTTGCTTGAACTTCCGTCGGCGCGTGATCAGGTCGACGCCCATATGGTATTCGAACAGCTCGATATTCGGATGTTCCCTGGCCCGCGCGGCAAGGGTGCGGCCGATCTCGGCGCCGGTGATGTCGCCGGCGTGCAGAATCCGTCGAAAACTGTGGCCGCCTTCACGACCCAGGTCGAATTTGCCGTCCTTTCGTGAAAACGGCACGCCCCAGTTGACGAGATCCTGGATGACCGCCGGGCCTTCGGCAACAATGCGCCGAACGACCTGTGGGTCGCTCAGCCCGCCTCCGGTCTTCAGCGTGTCCGCGATATGCGCTTCGACAGAGTCGTCAGGCGCAATGGCGGCGGCGATACCGCCTTGCGCACGATAGGTGTTGCTGTCTTCGATGTGTCCCTTCGTCAGGACCGAGACGTGGTGCCGTTCCGCAAGGCGTAACGCCAGGCTGAGACCGGCAATGCCGCTGCCAAGAATCAGGATGTCCGCCTGTCGCATCTGCGCGCCGCCTTCTCACGTTGCCCCCGGCACCGCGTTTCGAGGCGCGAGGGCAGAAGGGTGGAACCCGTTGGATAAACAGTTATAATAAACCACGTTGGCTGCCCCGCCGCGTGGCGGCGCGTCTTTCATCTGCACGTTTATCCGAAAGCGAACAATCTACGATGAGCAGTTACCTGTTTACGTCCGAGTCTGTCTCTGAAGGCCACCCGGACAAAGTGGCTGACCGTATTTCCGATGCGGTACTGGACGCCTACCTCGATGGCGATCCGCACGCCCATGTTGCCTGCGAGACACTGGTAACCACAGGCCAGGTCGTCGTCGCCGGAGAAGTCAAGACTTCCGCAGAACAGGCACCAGATGTCAGCGAGGTCGCGCGTGCCGCGATCAAGGACATCGGTTACGACGACGGCGAGATGGGCTTCGACTACAAGAGCTGCGGAGTTCTGGTCGGCCTGCATCGTCAGAGCGCCGACATTGATCGCGGTGTATCGCGTGACGATGAAATCGGTGCGGGCGATCAGGGCATGATGTTCGGGTATGCCGTTCGCGAGACGGCGGAACTGATGCCCGCGCCAATCATGTTCGCCCACAGAATCGTCGAGCGCATGGCAAAGGATCGCAAGAAAGGCAAAGTGGATTTCCTGCGCCCCGACGCGAAAAGCCAGGTCACGATCCGCTATGAGAACGACAAGCCTGCTGCCGTGACCGCTATCGTCGTCTCGACGCAGCATACACCGTCGATGAAGAAAAAGCAGTTGCGTGAGTACATCGTGGACGAGGTTATTCCCGCAGTGATTCCCGCGAAGCTCCGCACCGAAAAGATCAAGTATCATCTGAATCCGACAGGCCGCTTTGTGATCGGTGGACCGCATGGGGATGCAGGGCTGACGGGGCGCAAGATCATCGTGGATACATACGGTGGCGCCGTTCCGCATGGCGGCGGCGCGTTCTCCGGCAAGGACGCGACGAAGGTCGACCGCAGTGCGCACTACATGGCGCGCTATGTCGCCAAGAATATCGTCGCGGCCAGAGTCGCGGATCGGTTGATGGTGCAACTGGCCTACGCGATCGGCGTGGTCGAGCCTGTGTCCGTGATGGTCAACAGCTTCGGTACCGGCAAGCTGCCTGATGAAAAGATTGCTGAACTGGTCCAGGATGTCTTTCCACTGACACCCAAGGGCATCATCCAGCATCTCGATCTGCGACGGCCGGTGTTTCAGCAGACCGCAGCGTACGGTCATTTCGGCCGGAAAGGCGAAGCCTTCACCTGGGAAAAGACCGATCTCGTTGATCAGGTAAAGCGCGCCGCCGAAAAGCTTTGATCCTGCAAACATCAATTTATTGAATAACAACAACAAAAAAAGAAAGATACCTGAAGTTATGTCTCTAGTCCAGGATGTCACGCGCTACAATCCCGACCTGCTGTACCTCGTTCGCGATATCGGTGAAGCGGCTTTCGGTCGCAAAGAAATCGAGCTCGCCGAGTCGGAGATGCCTGGCCTGATGGCTGCGCGTAGTGAGTATGGGCCACAACAGCCGCTCAAGGGAATCCGGGTTGCCGGCTCCCTGCATATGACGATTCAGACCGCCGTTCTGATCGAGACACTGAAAGCCCTCGGCGCCGAATTGCGTTGGGCCTCCTGCAACATCTTCAGCACCCAGGACCACGCGGCCGCAGCGATCGCCGAGGCGGGCAGCGCAGCGGTATTTGCCTGGAAGGGTGAAACACTGGAGGAGTACTGGTGGTGTACGTTGCAGGCACTGACCTGGCCGGACGGCGAAGGCCCGGACCTGATCGTCGACGACGGTGGTGACGCCACATTGCTGATTCACGAAGGCGTGAAGGCGGAACTCGCGTACGAAAAGGATGGCACGCTGCCCGATCCCGACAGCGCCGAAGAGGATGAGTTCCGCATCGTCCTGACGCTGCTGCGGGAACAGCTCCAGCAGGATCCCGGCAAGTGGCGTCGAATCGCGGCCCGCTGCAAGGGCGTCAGCGAAGAAACGACGACCGGCGTGCATCGCCTCTATCAAATGCAGCAACGCGGCGAGTTGCTGTTTCCCGCGATCAATGTGAACGATGCCGTGACCAAGTCGAAGTTCGACAATGTCTATGGCTGCCGTCACTCGCTGCCCGATGGCATCATGCGGGCGACAGACGTGATGATCGCCGGCAAGCTGGTTGTGATCTGTGGTTACGGAGATGTG
>RFIY01000104.1 GCA_003695505.1 Candidatus Dadabacteria bacterium
AACCGACACCAACCCCGGCTTCCAGCCCTTTGGCTTTGCCGGCGGATTGTACGACCATGAAACGGGCCTGGTCCGCTTCGGAGCGCGGGATTATGACCCCGAGGTCGGCCGCTGGACGGTGAAGGATCCGATCCGGTTTGAAGGTGGGGATACGAACATCTACGCCTACTGCGGCGGCGATCCGGTGAATTGTGTGGATAGCAATGGGAAGCTATCTGGCATTGGCAAATTTCTTTTAGATCAACTTGTCAAGCAAGTCCCAAAACAGGGCGGGAAGCAGGGTGCCAAGTTCCTCGAACGCTTTTTGGAATCAGAGAATCGCGATGATCTGGGAGAGGGAGATTTGGATGGGAACGGTCAGCCAGATTTCCTGGATGACTGGGACAATGACGGTGTATTGAATTACGAAGACGATTCAGATGGCGATGGCGTCTCTGACGCAATGGATCGAGATACGGAAATCCCGAACAAGACACCAATGGAACCACCAATGACCCCGCTCCCGACAGGAAGGCGGGACTTGATGAGCTGCGAGTAGGATGCGAGTGTACAGATGTTTCTGACTGTTTGCGTGTTCTTCATGGACGCGGTTTTGACGTCCATACTCGTAGGTATTGCATTTTTTGCAGTATTCCCGTCACATAAGCCTTTTTCGCTCCGGAGTCTGGTGGCAACGGCGCTGGTCCTGTTCGTATTTGTCAACCTTCCTTATCCGGCTATAAAGTCGTGGGGCGTTGTTTTCAGAATGGAGAACACGGCTGTCGCAGAATTTTTGGGGATTACTGGCGAAGTGAGATTGGAAGATGTTCTCTATGGTTTTGGCTGGATCGATGTGCTGGACTATGCGTTCAGATCATTGATTGCAAATATGGCAGGGAAATGGCTGTTGTCGAGGAAGGCAGAACCAATTTGTGGTCAAGCGTGAGTGACCTTTGCTTCCAGCCCTTTGGCTTTGCCGGCGGCTTGTACGATCCCGAAACGGGCTTGGTACGCTTCGGGGCACGGGATTATGACCCCGAGGTCGGCCGCTGGACGGCGAAGGATCCGATTCGGTTTGAAGGTGGGGATACGAACATCTACGCCTACTGCGGCGGCGATCCGGTGAATTGTGTGGATCCGAGTGGGGAGAAGATTCCTGGACCGTGGTCAGGATTCTGGCGTCAAATCGCTGGGCTCCAAGGTGATACCCCTATGCCGGATCCAGAATGGGAAGCAAGGCAAGAGATCGAACGCAGACTTCGTGATTCGGATGACCCGATTTTACCGCCACCGCCCCGGATCGATCCCGACGTGCCAACACCGCCGGGGGCGTGCGCAATGACGCCAGATCCGGACGCGTCGTCAATTCGTGAAGCACGCAAGTTTCCAAACTTGACGTGGCCATACTGATCTTGACGGTCCAGTTTGCAATACTGTTAATCACGGTGTGGGAAGGGGCCGCCTTTTCCGGGATGGCATTTCTGATATGCGACATTCTGTTTCCCGCACGACTACGATTCTGGTTTGCAATCGCCCTGGCGAACATTGCCTGGCTGGCCTATGGCGGAATCAACTTTTACTTGATGAGACGGTTCTCTATCCGTGTCAAGATCGCAGATCCGGATATCGCGCGTTGGCTTGGTACAGATGACGTGACGCAATATTTTTCGCCGGTTGCGTTTGACTGGCAGTTTTTGATCGTAAGTGCTGCTGTGTGCACGGTTTTCGAACATGTCCGCCGGTCGGGTGCGCGATCCTGAGCGGTGTCGCGCAGGCTTCAGGTCGCGTCGCCTGGCAATGGGTCCGTGCATATAAAGATGTCTGAATGCGCCGTCGCTGCGTGCCCTGTTGCGCGACAAGCGACAAGCGACGAGCGGCGGTACATTTAGGGGAACCGCTAATTTCAATGAAATTCAATACACGGAGTGAATCCGGCATTCAACCGCCGCGTGGCGAAGTTGCGTGATGGGGTGTTGGAGCGTGGCTGGCTGTACAAGGATCAGCTCAATCCGGTGGCCGAGGTAGATGCGTCGGGCAACATCATCGCCGAATGCATCTATGGCGCGCAAACCCCCGTCCCGGCTATGATGATTCGCGATGGCCGGGCGTACCGGTTGCTGACCGACCAGGTCGGCAGCGTGCGGTTGGTGGTGGATGTGCAAAGCGGGGAGGTCATGCAACAGCTCGACTACGACGCGTGGGGCAGGGTGATCCAGGATACCAATCCCGGCTTCCAGCCCTTTGGCTTTGCCGGCGGCTTGTACGACCACGAAACGGGCCTGGTGCGCTTCGGCGCCCGGGACTACGACCCCGAGATCGGCCGCTGGACGGCGAAGGATCCGATCCGGTTTGCGGCAGATCAACACAATCTGTACGTTTACGCGAACAATGACCCAATCAATCTGATTGATCCAACGGGAAAAGACGCGTGTCAAAACAATTATGGGACGTGTGTCCTGTTGTCTCTCAATCTGACGTTAACCTGTTTGGGAGTCTCCGCGGTATCTCCGGCAGGTGGTGCTGCGTGTACCGCTTTAACCCTGTTACCGCCCGCCAATCAGTGTTTTGAAGAAGCCCAGCAGAGTGGTTCCTGCAACAACCAATGCAAACTCCCGACAAAGTATTTTGGTTTCAGATGACTACAAGTGATCAGAACAAAAATTATTCGGCTCAGTTCTATCTGATATTGATGGTCGCGTTGATGTTATACGCGGGGATATTTTTCGGCGCGGATATCGATGCTGCGGGACGAGGATTTGAGGGTGGCGTAGTCTCGATCTTTGCTGTATTCCAGATCCTATCTTCAATTCTATGCCGCCACGGTTTGAATCAATGGCTAATTGTTCTAACCGGATATACGGTTGCAACAGGTATTTGGTTGATTGTTCCATCATCGATGTGGGTGGATATGGTTGTCAATGGCATTCTATTCGCGGTGCTATATTTCTTAATGTTCACACGGAAGCGTGAATTCAACCGTGCTGTTGAGAACTGCCTGCGTAATTCATCTTGACACCAATCCCGGTTTCCAGCCCTTTGGCTTTGCCGGCGGCCTCTACGACCACGAAACGGGCCTGGTGGGTCGAACCCACAGCGACGAGGAAGTCTGGCAGCGGATTGAGGATCGCTTCGGTCCCCTGGAAGAACCCACCACGCCGTAGGTGCGCATTATCTGGTCCGAGCGTGCCCTCTCTGACCTGGAGGAGATCGGGGCCTGATCGCCCGGGACCGGCCTGACGCCGCTCGGCGTCTTTTGGGGCGATTTCGGGCGCGCACGCGGCGATTCAAGGAGATGCCGCAGCTCGGCCGCATCGTGCCCGAGTGGGAGCGCGAGGAGCTGCGAGAGCTCAGCGAGGTCGCGTATGACCGGTCATTGTCGAGGATGATGGAGATTTTGTGAAGCCAGCGTAGCATTTGTGCGTGTTTTCGGCCGCCGGTGTCGAGTCGCGCCTATGATGTATGGTTATGGCTGGCAAAGTCCCAGAAGTTTCAGGCCGCGTTGCGGCCGGTGGTCGTCTGGCGCGTACATTGTTTATTGCGATGGCCGCCGTTGCGATCATCGCGGTCGGGCTGTATGCGTTGGTGTCCCAGTACCGTGTCCACGAGGCGTTTCGCCGTTACCTTGCCGAGGACGTGCTCGACCGGTTTGCGCCATCGTCCGACGAACTGGGCGCACTGTTGGCCCGGCATCCAGACGGCGAGTGGACACCGGCAGAGCGACGTGAACTGCTGGATCTGTTCGCCCGGAACATACAGCCGGCGCGATTCCGGTCGGCACCGCCGCCGCCCGCACGTCCGCATGCGGCACGGTTGCCGCGGTGGCTCGGACCGCCACCCGGCCTTGCCGTGATCGACGCCGCCGGTCGAGTCATTGTCGGCCCGGATGCACGTTCGGAAACCCTGATTCGCCGTGATATCGAATACAACGGGCAGACGGTCGGGGCGCTGGTGATCGATCTCCGGCAGGCTCCGGTCGATCAGATGGCCAGTGTGTTTCTGGCAAACGTACGGCGGAGCTTCACGGTCAGTGCCGCGCTGGCTTTGCTGGTGGCGTTGTTGTTGTCGGCCATTCTGGCACGTTCGCTGCTGCGCCCGCTGAAGCGCCTGGCGGTTGCGGCTGGTCGTTGGCAGCAGCGTGATTTCGAGGTGCGGGCCGATATCGATCGCGACGATGAACTGGGGCAGCTCGCACGGCAATTCAACGCGATGGCCGAGCAGTTGCAGCAGCACGAACGTTTGCAGCGACAGTGGCTGTCGGACGTTGCGCATGAGCTGCGGACACCATTGACGATCTTGCAGGGGCAGATCGAAGCCATGATCGACGGCGTGCGGGAGCCGTCGACTGCCGGTTTGCGGGAGCTGCTCGACCAGGCGGCGGTGCTGACACGGATCGTCGAGGATCTCCAGCAGCTGTCCGCAGCCGATCAAGGGAGGCTGACACTGCGCCTGGCGCACGCCGACCTGCGGCAAATGACGTCTGCGATCGTCGCCGGATTCGAGGCCGCATTGCGTTCGTCCGATGTGACGGTTGCGGTGACGGTTTCCGATCAGCCCGTACCGGTTTGTCTCGACAAGGATCGGTTTGCGCAGGTGTTGAGCAACATCTTCAGCAATATTGAACGCTACGCGACGCGTCCGGCGCGGGTCGTCGTCGAGATCGGCCGACAAGGAAGTGAAGGCGTCCTCGTCATCGAAGACTCAGGGCCAGGCGTACCGGAAGACGTCGTCGATTTGCTGTTCGACCGCTTTTACCGCGTCGAAACATCTCGCAGCCGTGTCAGCGGTGGTTCCGGTCTGGGGCTGGCGATCTGCCGGTCATTCATTGAGGCGCACGGTGGCACGATTACGGCGTCCAACAGTATCGCTGAAGGGCTGCGCATCGAGATTCGTCTGCCGCTGGATCAGAAGGAGCCCGACGATGAGTGAACGAAAAACCGTACTGATTGTCGAGGACGAGGCCCGGATCGCCGATCTCGTCTCGGCATATCTGGAGCGCGCTGGATACCGCACGGTGCGGCATGCGACCGGGGTGGGTCTGCCCGATATCGTGCGCCGGGAGCGACCGGACCTGGTGTTGCTCGACCTGGGGTTGCCGGGGCAGGACGGCCTGGCGGCCTTCCAGGAAGTCCGCGCGGTCAGGGACGTCCCGATCATCATTGTCACAGCCCGTATCGACGAGATCGATCGGCTGCTGGGTCTTGAGCTGGGTGCCGACGACTACATTTGCAAACCATTCAGCCCCCGCGAGCTGGTCGCCCGCGTGCGCAACGTGCTCAGGCGCACGGCCGGTCCCGCGCCGGGGCGTCACGAAACGGTCACCGTCGGACCGGTTCTGGTGGATCCCGAACAGCGAACGGCCACGGTCAACGGTGTCGTGCTCGACCTGACGCGGTATGAATTCGATCTGCTGCGCGCGATGGCGTCGCGGCCGGGTCGTGTCTTTACCCGCGCACAACTGTTGTTCGAACTCACGGGTAACGATCTCAAGGCCTATGAGCGTACGATCGACAGTCACATCAAGAATCTGCGACGAAAGCTGCGCGAAGCCGCCGGG
>RFIY01000105.1 GCA_003695505.1 Candidatus Dadabacteria bacterium
CGCAACTTTCCATCTTCTCGAAGCTCGGCTTCGACGCGGGTCGCCGCCCAGGAGATCGCGGACTCACTTCGGCCATACCGAGCCGCAAGATCGCATATCCGCCAAGGTGCGCCCTGCCTGGCCAGCCAGCCCAGCACGCCGCGGGCTGTTGTGGCCTCCCCGAGACGGCGCGGTCTGCTTAGCGTCTCGACGTCGATGGCGAGCTGCCTGCAGATTGCGCGCTCGGCCTGTTCGAGTGAAAACCCGCCCAACCACCGCTCGCGTTGTCGTTCGAGCCATCGGCCCTGCTGATGATCTGCATCCACCACATCTGCGGCGGCGTTGACAACGAACGGGTCGGGATCGAGTTCGTTCGGTGTCCAAGCCGAACTCTGATCCAGAAATTGTGCGTAATGACGCCGCGCAATCGAGGGTTTGCTGGACAGCCAGTTCAATATGACGCCCGTGGTCAACCACGAGGGCACATGGGCGCCACCGTTGCGGTACGCCCTGTCCGATGACCACGGCCATTCGCTTGCGTTCGCGACAAGTCCTGCACGGACCGGATTCAGATGCACGTAGCGCACGAGCTCGAATAGCTGCTCGTCCGATTTGACCAGAATGGCGTGGTGGCGTCCCTGAAAGAGGTGGCCGGTACGGCCGTACCTTCGGTTGAACCGTCGGGCATACGCGCCGAACAGACTGCAAAGGCCTCCCGCGAGCGGTATGGTCGTGTTCTGCAGGACCAGATGAACGTGGTTGTCCATCAGGCACCAGGCGTGAATACGAATTCCGTATCTTTCGGGAAGCTGCGCCAGCCTGGTCAGAAAAAAGCGCCGATCGGCCTGATCGACAAAGATCTTGCGACGGTTCACACCGCGCTGAATGACGTGATAGTACCCGTTCGGAACGAAGGTACGACGTTGTCGCGGCATCGAGTATCCCCCCTCGTAGCAGCTTGAACGCTCTGGTCTGGTGATGATCTGCGTTTGTTCAGGGTAGCGCGACTGGCGGGCGCGGGCCAGCCTGGTGGATGTGTGAGGCAGAACTCACGAATTGAAAGCTGTCACCTGGTTGGGTTGGGTGGCGGGATGTTGGTGCTGGATGGACAATGATCGTCATGCACTACTGCGACATTGCGCCGGGACATCCGTGGCATGGGCCATACCATGACAACGAGTACGGCTTTCCGCTGAGCGACGAAACGGCGCTGTTCGAGCGCCTCGTCCTCGAGATCATGCAGGCGGGTCTGAGCTGGGTGCTGATCCTGAAGAAGCGCCAGGCCATGCGCGAGGCGTTTGCCGGTTTCGCTGTGGATCGGGTTGCGGCGTTCGATGATGCCGACATCGAACGGCTGCTCGGCAATGCCGGCATCATCCGTAACCGCCGTAAGATCGAGGCCGTGATCCACAATGCCGGCGTGATTCAGGGGATGCGTGCGGATGGCGGATTCGCGGCCTGGCTCGACCGGCACCATCCGCGCCCGCACCCCGATTGGGTGAAGCTGTTCCGCAAGACGTTCCGGTTTACCGGTGGCGAGATCTGCCGCGAGTTCCTGCTCAGCACCGGCTATCTGCCCGGCGCGCACGGCGATGCGTGCCCGGTGCAACAGCAGATCATTGCGCAGCGTCCACCCTGGCTTCGCGCGGGTCTGTGACAAGAGCGCGCTTTCCATCTCGCTGGGACTGGTGGATCGTCGCGCTGATCGGTCCGTTTCCCGCCACGATCTTTCTGCTCGGTGCAGTCGAGGCGATCCGTACCGGCGCGATGGATGGCCTGTGGATCTTGCTCGCCAGCGCGGCCGCATACCTGGCGATCTTGCGACTGCTCGCGTTTCCGATCGTCTACGAACTGGGACGTGACGGACTCGTGATCCGGTCCGGCCTCCTGACCCACGCACGCATACCCTGCGACGCGATCCTGTCTGTGCGTCGCAGTTACAATCCGCTCAGCGCACCGGCCGGTTCGCTGCGGCGTTTGCGCATCGACTATCGCAGCGGCGATCGAAGCCGCTATGTCCTGATTTCGCCGGCCGACGAGCGGCGCTTCCTGCAACGGCTGCGAGAAGCCTGCCCGGAGGCGGAATTTCAGACCGTGTGAATGAAACGGTCGCGCTCGAAGCGGATGCGCGGGCCGTACACCCCACCGGGCGCCCGTTTTCCTGCGCCAACGACCATCACGACGACGGCGTCTTTCGGCAACTTCAGCAGTTTGCGGATGCGGCGCTCGTCGAAGCCTTCCATCGGACAGGAATCGTAGCCTGCCGCGCGAAACGCGAGCATCAGGTTTTCGCAGGCGAGCGCCGTCGTCTTGACGGCCCAGATCTTCAGATCGCATTCGTCCTTCGGCAGCGTCGGCGCAGCGCGAAACAGACTGACGACAGGTTCGACGACGGCCTTGACGGCGCCGCCGAGACGCGCCGGGCCGAGTCCGTAAGCGATGCGCGTCATCATCTCGTAATAGGCACGCATCGTCTTTGGCCATTCCCACTCCGACTGATCGAAGACTTCGACCATCTTGCGGCTGTGTTCGCGCCAGGTGTCGGTGCGTGCGACGGCGACGATCAGCTCTGCCGCCGTCGTCGCCGCCGGCTGCGACAGGCACGCCTCGGCCAGTCGTTGCTTTTTGTCGGGATCCACCACGCGATAGAACTCCCAGCTCTGCAGATTCGAGGAAGTCGGCGCGAGCAGCGCCAGATCGAGGCAGCGTTCGACGATCTCATCGGGAATCGGCTCCGGCTCGAACTTGCGCACACTGCGCCGCGATTCGACCACCGTTACGAAAGCGTCGAAATCCGTGTCTGGCGCCGGCTCCTGCCACTGTTTGACCGATGGCTTGTTCACGGCGTTACTCCTGGTCGAGAAACTGCTGCACCGCTTTGGGCAGCTCGGACAGGTTCGGTGAAACGAGATTGATCAGCCATTTTTCGACCGTTGGCGCGAGCTTGCGCGCCAGGCCCTTCGGCACGCCGCGAATCCGCTCCGGGTGTGTCACCAGCGTCCCGGTCAGGCGCACAATCGTGCCGCCGCTGCCATCTTCCTCGACATAGTTCGTGCCACCACATTCGTAAAAGTTCGCAAACGACGGGGCCTCGAAGCGCCAGTGGACGAGATATTCGTGATCGACCCAGTGCGCGTAGTCGCGCCAGATCTGCATTTCGGGCCGAATGAACGGTCTGAGCAGCCGCGGAGCACTACCCGGATCGCCGTGCCACTCATTGACGATGTTCTCCTCACCCGGGCCAATCTGTTCGCGGCTCAGCTCAGTGACCTGGATCACATTGGGCACCAGCGGTACCAGATCCGTCAGGCCGTTCTTGAGCAGTTCGTAGACCCGTTCGCGGGGATGGCTGATCGCTTCTGTGAACTCGAAATCCATTGCGGCGTCCTCCGGACCGGTTCGGCGTCGGCGCCGCAACCGTTGGCTCTGCTAGCATGAAACGTAAGTTTGGGCCGTATCGGCGCGACATACGCCGGTACTCATCCCAGTATAACGCGACCGGAGACCTGTCCTGAGCCATCCCCCCTCGCCAGAAGGTTCGATCGCCGCAGTCATCATTCTCCCGTGCGCGCCACAGCGTGCGCGGATTGCCGGGTTGCTGCCGCTGCGCCGGCTCGAGCAGGAGCTGCGCGACCGCGGCATCGACGATATCGTCTGCATTGCAGAAGACGACGCCTGCCCGGAATCCGCCGCCTCACTGAGCGGGCGCTTGCCGTTGCTGACGATCGAGCAACTGCACGATCACATCGGCCAACGGCGCAGCCTGTGGATCCGCATGCAGGTTCTCTGGCGCGGCGTAGCGATCGATCGTCTGCTCAGCGATACGCCCGGCGGCGCCTTGCGTGCGATTCTCGATCCCATCGATGGCGGCGTCGGCCTGGCATTGCGCGACGGCGCGCCGCGCCACGGTACGGTCGCCGGCCTGCTCGACGCGCTGCGCGCCGACAGCCACTACCGCAACGCCGCCGATGATGAATA
>RFIY01000106.1 GCA_003695505.1 Candidatus Dadabacteria bacterium
GGCAACATGTTTCAGCGTCCGGGCTACGACTGGAAGCGCCTGCCGGTTCCGGTCATCGCCGCGATCCACGGGCACTGTTACGGCGGCGGGCTGCAGATCGCGCTGGGCGCGGACATTCGCATTGCCGCGCCCGATACGCAGATGAGCGTCATGGAAATCAAGTGGGGGCTGATTCCCGACATGTCCGGCACGCAGACATTGCGCGATCTGGTTCGTATCGACGTCGCGAAGGAACTGACGTTCACGGGGCGGATCGTCGAGGCCGAAGAAGCGGCGCAGCTCGGCCTGGTCACCCGCGTGGCGGAGGATCCGAAGGCGGCCGCGATGGAGCTGGCGCAGACGATCGCCAGCAAGTCGCCCGATGCCATCCGCGCCGGCAAGCGTCTGTTCAATGCGGTCTGGCACGGTTCCGATGTCGACGGGCTGGCGCTGGAAGCCGAACTGCAACAGACGTTGATCGGTTCAGCGAATCAGATGGAAGCCGTGATGGCCAACATGCAGAAGCGGGCGCCCAAATTCAGGGACCCGGAATAATCCGGGCCGCGGATCTCCGCGGCTCGGCCCCTTATTCGAACTGCTGACGAAACGCGGCGAACGCGGCGTCGAGTTCGTCCACCCTCGCCTTGAGTGCAGCGACCTCGGCCTCGAGCGCGTCGATGCGTTCGTCGCGAGAGATCACGGTCGGCGCAACATCGGCCTGAGCCTGTTCCCACGCCTCGACGTCGATCGGACCACCGAGCAGTGGTGCCCAGCGGGCCTCTTTCTGGCCGGGGCGGCGCGGCAGTTCCTGAACCAGCGCCGGATCGCGGCGTGCCAGCCGGTGCAGTACGGCCTGCACATCGTCGGTCGTCGCGAAGTCCTCCATCCGCGCGCAATGCGTGCGCAGTTCCCCGACGGTTTGCGGTCCGCGAATCAGCAGTTCACAGAGGACCGCGATTTCGTCTTCGAGCAGATCCATTTTTTCGGCGAGTGTGTGGCGATACTTGGTCGCCCGAGCGCTGTCGGCGGCGCGCATCACCAGGCCCTGAATCCGTAACTCGTCGATGGCCCGCTGCACATCGGCGTCGTCGAGCTGCATGACCGGGTTGCGGTTGCTTTTCTGATTGCAGGCGTTGCGCAGCGCATTGAGCGTCAGCGGATAGTACTCCGGCGTCGTGCGCTCTTTTTCGATCAGGCAGCCGAGTACTCGCTGTTCAACGGGATCCAGGACGGGGATTTCCGACATCTGCGCGAAACTCCTTCAGTTTCCGGCGGTTGCAGCAGTGGGCGCGGTCGTCTCGGCCGGAGCATCCACGGGTGGCGCCGGCATCGTTTCGGCGACCTGCTTCAGACGGCGCAGGCCGTCTTCGTAGTCGGCGCCCACCCAGTCGTCGATCATCAACCCCAGCCAGCGTTCGGGGACGGAGCGCGCCTGGCCGTGAAAGGACCAGACCACATGCGTCGCACCGTCGTGCGCCATAAACGACCAGCGACTCGTCGCGGTACCGCGCTCGCCGAAGTCAAGCTCGGTCTCGATCGTGGCGCCTGGCGTGATGGCGACGATCCGCTGACACCCCTTGCCTGACAATTGCGGGTCGCCCTCCCAGCACGAGGTCGCGCCGACGCCGGTCGCCGGTCCGGAGTATGTGGTTCGGATCGACGGATCACGCGCGACCCACGGCGACCACTGCGGCCACTGACGAAAATCGGCCACCAGCCCGTAGACCGTCGCCACCGGCGCTTCGATATGCATGTCGCGCTGCACGTTCCATTCGGCGGGCAGGAACAGGCCAACCAGCCAGAAGGCGGCAAACAGAACTAGGACCGTACCACCGGCGATTTTCAGTAACTTCATGGAATGCTCCGTATGGCTGCCCGCTGTACGTTACGATAACGAAAAGCCCTCCGCGCGGCAATGCTCTGCGCACCAACGAACATTGGAGTACGGATGAACTGGCTGTTCGAGATGCCGATTGCGACGCTTACCGTGCTGGCGCTGCTGCTTGCACTGGCGCCATTTGCGCCGGAACCTCACCTGGTCGAGAAAATCCGCATGCTGGCGCACGGTGAGCTGCGCAAACCGATCGACATCTTTGATTTGTGCTGGCACAGCAGCGGTCTGATCCTGCTCGCGATTCGCCTGATTCGCGATGCGCGACAGTAGCCGGTGAGCTTCGCGCCGCCGCGGACCGTTACCCTACACCGGTGCCGAATGCGGCGGCAAGTCGCCGGTCCAGCGTCACCAGATCCGCCCCGGTCAGACGCGCCAGCCACAAATAGGCCGCGTCATATGCCGTCAGACCGGTTTCGTTCGCGATGTCAAGCACCGCCGCTGCATCGGCTTCAACGAAACGGATACGAAGCGCGCCAACGAGGTCATATGACCGCCGAAACACGTCGGCTCGATCGGGATGGCGCCGCATCTTGACCAGCGCAACGTTCGCCAGCTCATAAGCCAGCAATGTCGGCGCCGACAGGACGCGCTGCGTCAGTCGGGCAGCGACTTCCGACGCCTGTGGTTCGTTGAACAACAGCGCCGCAATCGCTGACGTGTCAACGACAACGAGACGACTGGTCACGGCCCTCGCGCACAATCTCGGTCGCTTCATCCGGCGATTCAACGCCCCACGCCCGAACTTCTTCGAGAATGTCGAGCGGATCGCGGACCGCAGCCTCTTCGCGAGCGGCCTGCTCCAGAATAAACAGCAGTTCGCCCTGCAATGACCTGTGGTTGCGCGCCGCGCGGGCTTTCAGGCGCTCGGCGACGTCATCGGGGATATTTCGGATAGAGACGGAAACTGGCATCGCTCGCCCCAATATGCAACCGTAATGATATTATCTTGCCATCATTGCCGCATCGATTCAATATCGCGGGACTCGAATCCGTCCTACTCCCGGCAGCTCGTCGGCAGTGCGTCGGCGTTCGGGTTGCAGGGGCAGTCTTCGGGGTTGCGCACACCTGCCTCGATCGCGAGGATTTCGGGATCGCCGGCCAGTCCGGTCGCCAGAAAATGCGCGGCCTGTTGCTGCGCGCTGGCGGTCGGGTTCTGCATCGTGAACCGCTCCTGCCGCTCGTACGGCGGGTCGAATGTCCAGATCACGTCGGTGCAACGATTGCCGATGTAGCCGTGGTCGGCATTGTCGAATACGACGAGCCCACCGGCGACGTCGGTGCCGTCGAACGTCACCGTCGTCTTCGCCGGCAGCGCAATCGGCGGTTCGGTCTGGAACAGCTCGCTGCGGGGACGTTTGTCGCCGAGCAACGGAAAGCCGCCGGCGCGTACGAGCGCGCTCGTCGCGGCATTGGGGACAAGCTGGTCAAGCCAGGCGGCCTGAAACAACATATGTTTGCGCGGCGCCCC
>RFIY01000107.1 GCA_003695505.1 Candidatus Dadabacteria bacterium
CTGCGCAACCCAAACACTTCAAGAAAGGTCTTCGTCGTACCGTACAACTGCGGTCGGCCAGGCAACTCCTTGCGACCCACGACGCGGATCAGCTCGCGCTCCAGCAGTGCCCGCAGGCTCCCCGCGGAGTCCACGCCGCGTATGGCATCGACTTCGGCGCGCGTCACCGGTTGCCGGTATGCAACGATCGCCAGAACTTCGAGCATGGCGCGGCCAATCCTCAACGGCGTCTGTTGATATAACCGCCGCACCCACGGACTCAAATCCGCGCGCGTCCGAAACCGCCATCCACCGGCAACCTGCACCAGCTCGATGCCTCGCGCTGGTTCCTGTTCGTTGTACTGTTTCCGGAGCTCCGCAACCGCGGCGCCGACCTGCTCAGGGTCGAATTCACTGAGCAAGTTACGCAACTGGCGGATACTCAACGGCGTCTCGGCCGCGAACAGCAGCGCCTCAACGATCTGTGTCGTCTTCTGTTGTTCCATCCCAGGCTCCTCGTACGAGATCTGCATAATGCGCCGCCGGCGCCTCGTTGCGCCGCTCGATGTGAATCTCTCCGCCATCGGCTTCCGCCACCGCAGCAAGCTCTCCGAGACGCACCAGCTCGAGCAGCGCAAGAAACCGCACGATCAGGTCGATTCGATCTTCGGCATCTGCGAGCAGCTCGCTCAATGTGTACCGCCAGCGCGTACGGAATGCCCGCTCGAGCGCGCGCGCGCCGTCCTCGACATTGCGTTTCGGTGCGGTGAACTCCAGCGGGCCGGTCGATGACTCCGGCATACGCGCCAGTACTTCGGAAAAAGCTTCCATCAGCGCGAAAATACTGATCGGCGCCCAGGGGCGCGCATCATCCTGTTCCGCCAGAGGTTCGATCCGGGCGTCAAACGTCTCGCGTCCCAGCCGCGGTCGTTCATCCAATGTCTCTGCAGCGGCCTTATAGCGCTCGTACTCAAGCAGTTTTTCGATCAACTCTGACCGCAGCTCGGCGATTTCCTCGTCGTCCTCCTGTACCCGCGGCAGCATCAGCCTGCTCTTGAACCACGCCAGCGTCGCCGCCATGACCAGATATTCCGAAGCGATATCCAGATCGATCCGCTGCATCTCCTCGATAAACGCAATATATTGATCCGCAATTTCGGCAATAGACAGCTCGAGGACGTTCAGATCGTTCTTGCGCACCAGATAAAGGAGCAGATCGAGCGGCCCCTCGAATTCCTGCAGATTGAGTCGGAAACCGCTCGACATATTCAGCGCAGCCCCGCCAGTGCCAGTGCAACATTGACAACCGGCTCCACAAACAGGTGCAACGCCCCGGGTGCGAATACAAGCAGGCCAAAAATGATCAGCAATCCGTACCGTTCGAGGCTCATCAGGCGACGAGCTGCCGAAGGTGGCAACAGCGCATAGGCCACCCTGCTGCCATCCAGCGGAGGGATCGGAATCAGGTTAAAGGCCATCAGCACCGCATTGATCTGAACGCCATACACAGCCATCAGCAGTAGCGGCACCATGATTTGCTGTCCAACGCTCGTCGGCGCCGACTGGATCGCAACCGGAAGCATCGGGTCGATCGCCATCATCAGGTGAACCAGACCCGCGCACACGAGCAACTGAAGCAGGTTCGCGGCCGGCCCACCCAGCGCAACCCACATCATGCCGCGCAATGGATGTTCGAAATTCCGGGGATCAATCGGCACCGGACGGGCCCAGCCGAAAAAGACCCGGTGTGGAGGAAACAGCAACTGTAGCAGCGGGAAGACAACCGTACCGATTGGATCGACGTGCGCGAGCGGGTTGACGGTCAGGCGGCCATTCAGCTCGGCCGTACGGTCTCCAAGGCGCCGTGCGACCCAGCCGTGTGCGTATTCGTGCAGTGTCACCGCCAGCAAAATCGGCAGCACCTGGACGACAATGCGATCGAGATCCACTATGCGCTCCGCGCTCTGAGCTCACGAATCAATGCCTCCGGCGTGGCCGGGACTTCGAACTGCTCGCGCTGCTGCAGGTCGCGGACCGCCCACACGGCGCGCGCACGCTCGTCGTCACCGCACAAGACGGCAAATCGGGCACCGAGCTGATTGGCTCCGCGCATTTGCGCCTTTACGCTCCCCTTGTGAAACAACTGCAGCGCAACCATCCCGCCGGCACGCAATTGATCCACAACGCCTAGCCCCTCACGGCGGGCGGGCTCATCCAGGGCAATCCAGACCACATCTGGCGTCATCTCCGCCGCCGGCTCAGCCTCGCGTGCCAGCAGAATGCGCTCGACACCCGCCGCGAATCCGACCGCCGGTGTCGGGGGACCGCCGAACGACTCGACCAGACTGTCGTACCGCCCCCCGGCACTGACGGTCGCCTGTGCGCCGAGTCGGCTCGATTTCAGCTCGAATACGGTATCGCTGTAATAGTCCAGCCCTCTGACAAGCCTCGCATTGACAACAAATTCGATCCTCAGCGTTTCAAGCCCCTGGCAGACAGCATCGAAATGTTGTCGCGAGGGTTCGTCAAGCGCGTCCAGTGGCACCGGGGCATCCGCATAAATCGCCTGGCACTGCTGATTCTTGCAGTCAAGGACGCGCAACGGATTGAGCTGCCGTCGCTCCTTGCAGTCGGCACACAGTTGTTCCGCGTATTTGTCCAGGAAACCGACCAGTTTCTCGCGATAGGCAAGTCGCGACGCTGCGTTACCAAGGCTGTTGACTTCAACAGCATCGATGTTCACGGAAAACGCCTCCAGCAGGCGCACATTCAATCCGATCGTCTCCGCATCCGCCCATGGCCCACCTGCCCCGAACCACTCGGCGCCGATTTGAACAAACTGTCGCTGCCGACCTTTCTGCGTGTTCTCCTGGCGAAACATTGGCCCCACATACCAGAGGCGCGCAGCTTCGCCAGGTGCGACGAGCTTGTGCTGCAACACGGCACGAACAATTGGCGCCGTACCTTCGGGTCGCAACACAAGCTCACGTCCGCCGAGGTCGGTCAGATGATACATTTCCTTGCGAACGATGTCGGAACTCTCTCCAACTGCGCGAGAGAACAGCTCTGCAGCCTCGAGAATCGGTGTACGGAGTTCCTGAAACCCCGCCTTTTCGAAAAACGTTGCAGCAATTCGCTCCAGTTCGCGCACCTGCCGCGCCTCTGCGGGGAGCAGATCCGGCATGCCTTTAACCGAGCGGTATTGTGTCGTCGCCATAATGTTTCTGAACTTCCGGTCCTGCACTGCCGCCGATCCGAACCATCAGCAGACGGGCCGGCCAGCGTCGACAGGAGATTCTGTATGGTTGGTCTTTCTGCGTCGAGCCTACATTGTAGCGCGAGGCGCGGTTTGCGGAACAGGTTGCCCCCGTCGCCTGACCGCGGATCAGCTCACAAACACGGCTTTCTACTGGATGCCCTGCCGGGATTTCCGATGTTGATGCACAGTGTTTGACTGCGTCCTCCGACTGACGGTACAGCAAAGGCATGACGCGCCGCATTGCCGCATTGCGTCAGGCAAGCAATTGCTATCCTTTGTATTTTTTTGCAGCATACCTCACTCAGTGATATAATCCACCCATCTGAAAAAATCAGATAAACACTGTTCATATCGACATTGTGGAGGTCCATCTTATGTTCGAAGTCGGCGACCTGGCCTTTTATCCGAATCACGGCATCGGCAAGATCGAAAAGATCATTCAGATGGAAGTCGGCGAACAGAAGATCAAGTGTTTCCAGATCAGAATCCTCGAACGCGGCGTAACCGTCAAGGTTCCGATAGATCGCGCGGAGGCCCTTGGGCTTCGCGGCATCATCCCGACCAAAGAAGTTCCACGCATTCTGACGATCCTGAAGACGCGCGGCAATGCCGATAACTACCGCACCTGGAACAAGCGATTCCGCGAATACACGCAAAAATTGCGTACCGGAAGTCCATTTGAAATCGCAGAAGTACTTCGCGATCTTATGCAGCTCCAGAGCAGCAAAGAGCTCAGTTTCGGCGAACGCAAAATGCTCGATCAGGCCAAGGCCCTGCTGATCAAAGAACTCGCCTTCGCACTCGAATCCGACGAAGACGAACTGGTCAGTCAGGTACAGGACGTCGTTGTTGGCAAACGGCAACGGTTGACCTGCGGATCCCGTTCCGCGCGCGCCTAAAACACAGCTCCACCCCCTCGCTCTGATGTCCTGACAGAGGCCGCAAATCGCGGCTACGCTCACCAGGCGTCGGCAACGCTCTGGTCCGAACCCTGAATGGTTCAGGACCCCGCCGGCAACGCCTTGCGATCGCCTGGACCGAGCATACGTTCCACCTGCTGCTGTACTTTCTTCCGGACACCACTTTCAATTTGCCGGATGCGTTCCCGACTGACTGAAAACTCATCAGCCAGTTCCTGCAATGTTGCCGGGTCCGTGCTGAGAATGCGCGCATCAAGAATCGCACGCTCTCGCTCATTGAGTTCCTTGCGAACGTCTTCGAGCGCACGCTGGACGAAATCGAGCTCCTGCTCCTCGGCAACAGCCGCCTCGGGATCCTGCTGCTGGTCTGCCAGGAAATCAAGCAACGTCGCGCTGTCCCCGTCCGCGCCAACCGGCGCATCGAGACTGACATCACTGCCGTTCATCAGTGCAGCCACGGCCTGTTCTGACACATCCATCGCTTCGGCGATCTGCTGAGCGGAGACCTCTCCACCCGTTTCCTGTTCCAGTGCACGCCGAGTGCGGGTGAGCTGCCGAGCCGCGCGCCGCTGGTCGCGCGTCGTTCCCCGGCGAACGATCGACGAGGACTCCACCAGGTAACGTTGCACATAGGCACGGATCCACCAGACTGCATATGTGATCAGACGGTAGCCACGGTACGGATTGAATCTGCGCACGGCCTCCATCAGACCGAGGTTGGCTTCCTGAACGAGGTCAGCGACCGGGCCGTATCGCGCATATTCAAGTGCGATTTTCAGCGCGAAACGCAAATTGCCGAGGACAAGCTGGCGTGCCGCTTCGACGTCGCCGTCGTCGTACCAGCGAATGGCGAGGCGTTGTTCTTCTTCGGGCGTCAGCACGGGATACTTCTGTATCTCTCGCAGATATTGCGAGAGGTCTGATGTCGCCGGATAACTCATTTCAGTTCCTCAGACGTCA
>RFIY01000108.1 GCA_003695505.1 Candidatus Dadabacteria bacterium
AGCACCACCGGCGCCCCGCTTGCGTTCGGGGGCATCAGTATCGACTGCCGATCCCTGACGGGCATCGAGGATCTTGATGTCGATGGACAGGAGGCCTTTGTTACGGTTTTGCCCGGAACGCCGCTTGGCGCACTCAAACGTGAACTGCAGAGCGAGGGCTGGCTCCTGCCGCCCGATCCAACCAGCACCCCGGACTGCACCGCAGGCGGGATTGTCGCCACCAATGCCAATGGCCCACGGAGCCTGATTTATGGCGCGACGCGCAACTGGGTCGATGCAGTCGAACTGATCGATGGGCGCGGCACGATCGCCTGGTGGCAGCGCTCCCGGGCTGAGAAGCATGGCTCCGGATTCAGTTTTCTGTCGAATCCGCTCGATCTGTTATGTGGCGCCGAAGGAACCGTTGGTGTCTTTCGCCGCATCCGCTTTCGTTGTATTCGCGCCCCCGAACAGACCACGGGCATGCTGATTCCGTGCCCCGATCTGGCGACGGCGGTCGCGCTTGTGAGTCAGGCGCGGCGTGATCGGCTCCCGGCCAGTTGCATCGAAGGATTCGATGCAACTGCCCTTGAAGCCGCCGCATCCGCCGAACCGAGATTGCGGGGCGTGCAGGCTGCACTCTGGGTTGAGATCGACCACCCGTCCGGCGCTCGGGAACAGCGCCTGTCCACCTGGGAGATGGTGCTGCGCGCGCATCAACTCGACGCCGACGTTGCCATCATTACCGAGGCAAGCGGCCTGAAACAGGCGCATGCGTGGCGCCACCGCATTCCGGAATCGCTCAACGCCGAAGGTCGCAGATTGCGAGACCATGGCGGAACGAAGCTGTCGACCGACTGGTGCGTGCCGGTTTCGCAACTTGGCGCGGCGTTTGGCGTAGTCGATGACCTGCTGACCGCGCGGGGGCTAGCCCATATACGGCATGCGCGATACGGTCACTTCGGTAGCGGACACCCGCATCACAACTGGATCACCAGGAATCACGAAGAAACCACCACCATGAAGCGTCTCATTTTTGATGCCGCCACGCAGATTCAACGAATGGGGGGATGGTTTGCCGCCGAGCATGGCATCGGCAAGCTGAAACGAGCACTTGCGGAATCGCTGATTCAGCCCTCCCTGCTCGCCGCGGCACGCGAGGCGCGGCGCACGTTCGATCCGCACGGTTTGTGCGCACCGGGTAATCTGTGCATGCCATGAGTCGTTCGTCAAAGTCAGCCTCCGGTCACCGCACCCGCGGCGCGACATCGGGACGCGGCAGACGCCGCAAAGGCATCGAACTGCGCCGTCTGCGCATCCTCGAAGCAGCACGGCGCATCATCGTCGAGGAAGGCGTCGATGCGCTGTCGATGCGCAAGCTTGCCGACCGCGCCGATCTGGTCGTCAAGACGCTGTACAACCTGTATGGCAGCAAAGAAGGGATTCTGACCGCCATCATCGAGCAGGGCACCGCCTCGATCGACGAGGCGTTCAGCCAGGCGCCCGCCGAAGGACTACCCGGTTTCCTGCGCCTGCTCTCAACCATCGAACAGGCTGTACTCGAGAACGCCGACATCCTCAAACCGGCCATCGTGGCATCGTTTCATCAAAGCGGGGTTCGCGACGCGACCGCCGTCGCCATGCACAACCGGCGCATCGCCACCGTCGCCGACGTCCTGCGCCAGGGGCAGGAGCGCGGCCTGTTTCGTCCCGACTTCGATCTTGACCTGGCCGCTGCGATCCTCTACCGCAACTACATCAATACCGTCGCCGACTGGGCCTTCGACGTGATCGACGCCGATCAATATCGCATTCTCTCCCGCTACAACACGCTGGCCACCGCCTGCGCCTTCGTCGCCGACGAACATCTACCGGTGATGCGTCAGGCGCTTGCGCTGCTCGAGCAGGGATCGCCACCGGGCGATTGACAAAACTTACCACACTGTTGTAAAGTGAACGCGTTCACCCGCGTTGGGTGATCTGTTGTGGTCTTGAACTTCAAGGAGGATCCCCATGTCCGAAGCCTATACCCCCGGTATGTCCGCTGCCGAGTTTTTCGGCCAGAAAGTCGTCGAACTCGCCAACCAGAAAGCCGGACAGGCCACTGATGCCCAGAAGGCCGTCACCCATACGATCGCCATCGAAATTCCCGAGGCCGGCGCCTGGAGCTACACGCTCTCCGGCGGTCAGGTCGAGGTTGCCGAAGGTATCGCCGAAGGCGCAAACCCCGTTTTTTCCATTGCCGAGCAGACCTGGCGTGACGCGATGGAAGGCCTGAACGAAGTCATCGGCGACGCACTGGACATCGAACGCATGCTTGCTGTCGATATCTCCGGCGTGGACCCCGAGCTGTTGCAACTGCTCGACGGCATCCAGGGCACCTTGCAACTGCACGTGACCGATGCCGATGACACGAAAATTACCGTGCGCTTTGGCGGCGGCCCCGCCGAGCCGACCTGCACGATGAAGCTGGCCCCGGATACCGCGCAGGCCATCGCGACCGGCAAGCTTCAGGCGCCGGCTGCCTTCATGGCGGGGCAAATCATGATCGAAGGCGACATGAACCTGCCGATGCAGCTCGCGGGTCTGATTCCACGCCTGATGGAAGCCGCGAAGAACATGTGATCCTGCGCCAGGATGCCGCGATGGACACGGTCGCCAGTTCTTCTGGCGACCGTTTTTTTTTATCCGCCGCGCGCCATGGCCTCGAGTCGGCGGATCCGTTCCTCGACCGGCGGATGCGTACTGAGCAACGCCAGTACATCGCGGCCGCGAAACGGCGACGCGATGAACAGGTGCGCACTGGCCTGATGCCCCGGCGTCGGCGCCATCGGCACCCGTTCAACCGCGCCGGAAATCTTCGCCAGTGCCGAGGCCAGACCAAGGGGATCGTGGCTGATGCGCGCGCCCTCGGCGTCTGCGGCGTATTCACGCGTACGACTGATCGCCATTTGAATGATCACCGCAACGAGCGGCGCGATGATCGCCATCGCCAGCGCCGCAATGGCGTCGGCCGCGCTGTCATTGTCGCGCCGCCCCATGCCGAAAATCAGGCCCCAGCGCAACATTCCGGCCAGCATCGAGATCGCGCCCGCGATCGTTGCGACGATGGAGCTGATCAGGATGTCACGATGCTTGACGTGCGCCAGTTCGTGTGCGATCACGCCTGCAAGCTCACGGTCGTCGAGCAGATTCAGGATCCCTTCCGTTGCGGCAACCGCCGCATGCTCCGGGTTGCGTCCGGTCGCAAATGCAT
>RFIY01000109.1 GCA_003695505.1 Candidatus Dadabacteria bacterium
GAAGGGTGAAGTGCCCGACGAGAAGATCGTCACCTACGCGCGCGAATCGAAGCGGGTCATCGACTACCTGCACGAGCATTCCGACGTGAAGTTCACGGCCGTGCCGACCTATACGGACTACTATCCCGAGGCACCGGGCGGCAAGCTCGGGGCGCGCTCGATGGAATGCCCGCGCTTCGACGCGTCAGTGCTGGGTGAAAAGCTGATGCTGCTGCAGCGGCCGCACATCCAGTCCCAGATCATGGGCAAGTTCGGCATCATGGCCGCCGAGGCCAAGAAGGCGCTCGTCAACAACTGGCGCACGAAATTTTTCATGATCTGGCAGTTCATCAAGTACGCGCTGCGCTGGCGGAAACGCAAGAAATGCGGCCGCGATACCAGCCTGACGGCCGGCAACTCGCTGATGGCGCGCTTCTACTGGTCGCTGCTCAAGCGCGACGTCGAGATGTGGCGCAATGCGCCCTGCACCGGGCTGATCGTCGAAAACGACGAGGTCGTCGGCGCGAAGGTCGAGCGCGACGGAAAAGCCTTGCGGATCCGTGCGCGCCAGGGCGTCGTCCTCGCCGCGGGCGGGTTTGAATGGAACCAGGACATGCGCGAGGCATATCTGCCGAAGCCGACAAAGACCGAGTGGAACGTCGGGAACACCTGGAACGTCGGCGATGCGATCCGTTGGGGGCAGGATCTTGGCGCCGATACCGCGTTGCTCGACGAAGCCTGGTGGACGCCGATCTGCATCGTTCCGGGCATGTCGCCGTCATTCGTCCTCGTCGTCGAAAAGAGCCTGCCGCACGGCATCATGGTCAACAACCAGGGACGTCGCTTCACCAACGAGGCGGCGCCATACATCGATGTCGTACACGGGATGTACGATGCCGACAAGCCACAGGGTGTCGCGATCCCCGCCTGGCTGGTGTTCGACGCGACGTTTCGCCACCGCTTTCCGGTCGGACCGGTTGCGCCCGGTTACGCCGTACCGGATGCAGGCGCAAAAAAGTATTTCCGCAACGGTTTTCTGCACAAGGCGGCCACCCTCGAAGAACTGGCCGAAAAGCTGGAGCTGCCGTTCGACGCGTTGCGCGAGACGATCGACCGATTCAACGCGATGGCGCGCAAGGGTGTCGATGAGGACTTTGGCCGTGGCCAGAGTGCATCCGACCGTTACTACGGCGACGATCGCTGCAAGCCCAACCCCTGCCTCGGGCCGATCGAATCGGCGCCGTTTTACGCGATCCGCGTCTATCCCGGGGACCTGGGGACCAAGGGCGGGCTGGTGACCGATACAGGCTCACGAGTACTGCGCAAAGACGGGTCCGTGATTCGCGGCCTCTACGCAACCGGCAATTGCAGCGCGTCGGTCATGGGCCGGACCTATCCGGGCGCCGGCGGCACGATCGGCCCGGCCATCACGTTTGGCTTTTTGGCCGCCGAGTCCGCGCAGGCCGACGCGGCCGGGCAATCCCAGGCAGGTGCCGCATGAATGCCGGTTCGATCGACGCAAAAATCGCCGAGCTGACATCATCGCCGTTGCAGTTCGATGTCGAGGCCGTCCTCGGCGCACCGCCCGAAACCGTTTTTGCGACGATCACCGATTTCGAGCGTATGCCCGAGTGGATGCCGTTGATGAAGCGGGTCGAGGTCGACAACAGCAACGCCGAAGCACCCGGCCAGGTTGGCGCGGTTCGGGTCATCTATCCGCCAGTCGGCAAGCCGACGCACGAAATCGTCACGGCATTCGATGCCCCGACATTGCTGGCCTATCACGCCACGGATGAATCGCTGATGGGCATGTTCACCGACCATACCGGCGTGCTGACGTGTGAGCCAGGGCCGCTGGCCGGCCAGACGCGCTTCCGTTGGCGCACCTACGCGAAACCCGGACGCAACCCGGTCAAACGCGCGCTGGGGCAGCGGGTTTTTCGCTATGTCTTTTGGCACAGTATGCGCAAACTGAAACAGAGGTTTCCGGCATGAGCAAGACAAAAGTCGCCGCCAAGGATGGGTGGTTCACGCTCGACGAGGCCGCACCCGCACTGATCGGCAGCCGCTGCAACGGCTGCGGAACCTATGCGTTCCCTGCCGAACAGGTTTACTGCAAGAATCCGGCCTGCGACAGCGAGTCCTTCGAGCAGGTCGAACTGAGTCGCAGCGGGCGCATCTGGTCGTATACCAACGCCTGTTATCAGCCGCCTGCGCCGTACATCCCGACGACCGACCCGTTCGAACCCTTCGCGCTGGCCGCGGTCGAACTGGAAGCCGAAAAACTGATCGTGATCGGCCAGATGACCCCGGATGTGAGCGTCGAGGATCTGAAGATCGGCATGCCGGTCGAACTGGTGCTCGATGTGGGTTGGGAAGATGACGAACATCAGTACATGGTCTGGCGCTGGAAGCGGGCAGGTTGATATGAGCAGAGAAGTTGTCATCGCAGGCGCTGGCATGCACCCCTGGGGCAAGTGGGGCAAGCCGTTTGTCGAATACGGGGTCAAGGCCGCACGCGAAGCGCTGGCCGACGCCGGTGTCGAATGGCGCGAGGTCCAGTTCGTTGCCGGGGCAAACACGATTCGCAACGGCTATCCCGGCCACGTTTCGGGTGCGACCTTCGCGCAGGCGCTGGGCTGGAACGGCTGCCAGATCTCGAGCAACTATGCCGCGTGCGCATCCGGCTCGATGGCGATCGCGTCCGCGCGCAACCGGATCATGGCCGGGCTGTGCGACGTGGCCCTGGTCGTCGGCGCGGATACGACGCCCAAGGGCTTCCTTGCGCCGACCGGCGGGGATCGTCCCGATGACCCGGACTGGCTGAGGTTTCGGCTCCAGGGCGTGACCAATCCGGCCTACTTCGCCTTTTACGCCCGCCGACGCATGGAGCTCTACGGCATGACCGATGCGGATCTTGCCCAGGTCAAGGTCAAGAACGCCAAAGCGGGCGCACAGAATCCGTATGCACGCTATCGCAAGGAATTCACGCTCGAAGACGTGCAACAGTCACCGATGGTCGCCGACCCGCTGCGTCTGCTGCATATCTGCGCAACGAGTGACGGCGGCGCGGCGCTGGTGCTTTGCAGTCGCGAGTATGCTGAAAAGAAGGGGCTCGCCAACACCGTACGGATTCGCGCGGTCTCCACGGCGACGCCAACGTACCCCAGTACCCATCTGGAAATGCCCGATCTGGCAACCGATTCAGCGGCCGTCGTGCCGCCACCAGAACGGCCATTCCGGTCGGCGGTCGTCTACGCCGCCTACGAAGAAGCCGGCATCGGCCCCGAAGATGTCGATGTCGCCGAGGTCTACGATCTCAGCTCGGCCATGGAGCTCGACTGGATCGAACAGGCCGGGTTGTGCGGCGAGGGCGAGGCGGAACATCTGCTGCGCAATGGCGACACGGCAATTGGCGGTCGGATTCCGGTCAACCCTAGCGGCGGTCTCGGCGCGTTTGGGGAAGCCGTCCCCGCGCAGGCGATCGCGCAGGTCTGCGAACTGACCTGGCAACTCCGCGGCCAGGCCGGCCCGCGCCAGGTCGAGGGCGCAAAGGTCGGCGTCACGGCCAACCAGGGACTGTTTGGTCACGGTTCATCGGTGATCGTCAGCGTCTAACGGGGGCCGCGGGCTGATGGTACCGGGCAGGGGAGCGGCGGCGCCGCACCCTCGAACTGGTTTGCCCCGGGTACGATCACGCCGCATCTGTGGGCGCCCTGCGACCCATAGCGGTTCCTCGGTCTCGTCCCCTGTAATTCCACCACCGTCTCCAATCGCGTCGCCCCGGAATCCGCCAGCGGCGGATATCCGGGGTCCAGCCGCTGTGCCGCTTGTCCTGCCGGTGGGGTGACACATTATTGTGCCTGGATTCCGGCTCGAGGACCGAGGTTCTGCGAATGGAGCGTTGCACCACGACCGCGAAAAATGAACGGCACCTGGGCGAACGCGGTCGAAGTGCCCAGGCCTCGTTCAGTGGATGAGAAATATACATTATGCAAGGCTGACCCGCAGCCGCAGCTTTGCCCGGTTAGATATCTCTTCATCGTGATCAGTATGGTGAATCGTTTTTGTGTTGATAAATCGTAGCCTATAAGCTACAATTGATTGATGAAAGAGCTGCTCTTAGTTGTTTACGAGTCACCATCCGGGAAACTCCCGTTTCACGAATGGCTGACGAAATTGAAGGACCGGAAGGCACGAGCAGTTATTCGAGCGCGGCTGGAACGTGTACGTTTGGGAAATTTTGGAGATTGTAAACAGGTTGGCGAAGGCGTTAGCGAATTGAGAGTCGATTTTGGTCCAGGCTACCGGGTATATTTCGGGCGCGATGGGGATAAGATTGTGGTTTTGCTGTGCGGCGGGAACAAGAAGACGCAATCGAAGGATATCAAACGCGCGAAAGATTATTGGAAGGAGTATGGCAGTGGCAACTAAGAAATATGACGACCTGTTGTTCGAAGACTTGCAGGACGCAGAAGAAGCGGCTGCCTATCTGACCGCTTGCTACGAAGAATCTGAAGAAGTGTTTTTGCAGGGATTACGTAAAGTTGCGGAAGCACATGGAGGTGTCGCTGCACTGGCAAAGGCAGCAAACCTGAATAGAGAGAGCCTTTACCGCATGCTATCGGACAAGGGAAATCCCCGATTATCAAGTTTGTCCGCGATCCTCGAAAAAATCGGCTTGCGCCTTGAATTTGCTCCTGCGCGTGACAAGCGCGCCGCGTAGACCAAACGCAATCTGGCATCCAGGGCATCACACCGGAAACAGCGCCAGCCATTTTCTCGGGTTCACGGCCCGGTCAGGGACTCAACGCAAGGTGAATCCCCGCCGGGCCTCTTCGGCAACGACAGTGCGGACAAATTCGCAGTGGCCGGAGACGAGATGCTGGCCACCGCGATTCGGGGCCGGCTGCTGCATCACTGATGTGGTGGCGATCGATGGTCGCACCTGGCCGCTCAGAGAAATCGAGGCCAGTCTGTCCGAGAAGTGATCATCGCCACACCGGTACAACCGCCTTGCCCCGGACCCGATCGCTACGCGCTCTGGATCCGGGGCAAGCTTTCTGCAAAGAAAGGAGGTCTCTTCATGCCACCACCCTGAAACAGCAAATCACCAGCAAGGAACACCGGGACACCTGCGGGAAACTGGGTGTCCCCTAAGTGCGGGAAAGTGGGTGTCCCTTGACAACCCGGGGTCTTCGTCGGGACTTGACTCCATCCTCTCAAGTTCTGGAGCATTCCACGAAATCGCGGGGATTCAATCAGAGAACCCTACTTTGCACATAGTTGATAAATGCGGAGCATGCGACGAGGAAGAACTTAGCTTCCTCGAAGCCCACTTTCTCTGATTCCAACAGTGCGTGACGAATTCCACCTTCATCAGACGTGTAACCATAGAGCGTGCTGAATGCGTCTCGCAACGCTGGATGAAGATCTTCAAGTTTCTTGATGAGCTGGCCCAGTGTCCCTTTTTCGCCGACGACAGTAGCCACCAAACTTTCAACCGCAGAAATAGATTCCTTGATGGAGTTGCGATAGTCCGGCGCTTCCCTGCTTGACGCCAATTCCAATGCGCGGCGCAGATGCGTTTGAACAGGACCGCAGCTCTTCGCAAGCGCAAGGTCCACCTCTTCAACTTCGTGCTGCTCGGTGATCCTGGAGAGTACGTCTCCCACAAATCGATAAGCCGAAACTTCCTTTTCAAGCACTAAATTGCACGCTACGACAAATTGATCCTTGAACTGATGGCGATCGTAATTATTCGCGACGAATTCAATAAAGTCGTAGACCTCGAACCACTCGCATTCGAAGAAATAACGGCGTAGCTGCGCATGAACCTTTGTCCAGTCGTCGTCGAGTTGATCCAAAGGCTTCTTGAAATAGTTGAACCAAAGGCGCTCACAGAGCTGCCGGAGCTTTTCATTTCCATGTGACGACAGGTGGTAATATGCACCGTAGATCCCAGGGGACCCGTGGATGTGGTCCCACACATGAACCTTCAGCAGGCTCCAGAGTGTATTGCGTAAGGGTTCATCGATCGAGTCGATCTGCACGATCTCCCGTATATTCTTGTAGCCATATCGCTCAGAAAATCGCATGCGCCAACACCGAGAGCTAGCAATTGAGCTCGCTGGATTTTACGGCGCGTAGCGGAGTAAAAATGAAATGCAGCGATTTGTTAGCCATCATGGCCTTCCCCCTGAAGCTGGTCCAGTTGCAGTGAGAGACTGGTTGTCATGATCATAGCTTCCTGTCCGTATGCTGCAAGCTGCGGAGCCGGAGGCGGAGCGGATTGCAGCAGCCCGGCCTCGAATTGAGCTGGCGTCTGCCGGCCCAGCGACGAATGCTCGCGTGCCCAGTTGTAGTGGTCGCGGTACTCGGCAAGATCTCCACACACCGCAAGCGCGAGACGGTCCAGATGGCCGCGAACTTGTCGCCCAAGAGGCTCCAGCCCCAAAAAAAAGCGGGGCCTGAAGGCCCCGCTGGTGGTGCGCGGAAGTGCGTGTGGAGGAGGTCAGACCGCACTCATGACCGCGCCGGCGCCGAGGCCTCCGGCTGCGCAGATGCCGAGGGCCGCTTTGGCGCCGCCACCGCGACGTGCCAGTTCGTTGGCGACGGTCAGCACCATTCGGGCACCGGTTGCACCGAACGGGTGACCCAGCGCGACCGATCCGCCGAACAGGTTGAGCTTGTCCCAGTCGATCGCGCCGAATGCCTTGTCCAGGCCGACGCGCTCTTTGCAGAAGCTGTCGTCGGCCATGACCTTGAGGACGCTCAGGACCTGCGCCGCAAATGCTTCGTGAATATCGAAGAAATCGATGTCGTCGAAGCTCAGACCGGCGCGTATGACGGCCTTCGGTATGGCGATCGCTGGTCCGATCAGCAACTGGTCGCGCGGATCGACGCCGACGTACGACCAGTCGAGCAGCGTGGCCAGCGGTGTCAGGCCGAGTTCCTCGGCCTTTTCTTCGCTCATCAGCAGGACAGCCGCCGCGCCGTCGGTCAGCGGGCTGGAATTGCCGGCCGTCAGCGTGCCGCCTTCCTTGAAGACGGGTTTGAGCGTCGCCAGCTTTTCCAGCGACGTGTTCGGCCGGACCAGACCGTCGCGGGAGATGGTTTCGCCATCCGGCGTCGTGACCGGGACGACTTCGTTTTCGTAGATGCCCTTGTCCCAGGCTGCCGCGGCGCGCTTGTGCGACTCGAGCGCGAACCTGTCCTGTGCGTCGCGCGAAATCTTGTTGATTTCGGCCATTTTTTCTGCCGATTCGCCCATGACCTCGCCGGTGGTTCGTTCGGCGATCTTGGGTTGTTTCGGCAGCAGGTCACTGAACGGGTAAAGTTCGCGGACCAGTCCAAGCGCCTCTTTGGGGCCGAGCTTCTTGCCGCCGAGCGCATAGGGCGCCAGCGCGTGGACCAGGTGTTGTGGCAGCGTGATCGGTGCGTTGCTGGTCGAGTCACTGCCACCCGCGATGACGATGTCGGCGTGGCCGCGTTCGATCATCGAGACGGCATCGGTGATCGCCTGCAGGCCCGAAGCGCAGGCGCGGGTGACCGTGTGGCCTTCCGCTTCCGCCGGCAGGCCGAGATCCAGAGCCAGCTCGCGGGCAATGTTCGGGGCGGTGGGAGGCAGGATCACGCCGCCCCAGACGACCGCCTCGATCTTGCTGGCGTCGAACTGCAGGCGATCGAGCATGCCCTTGACCGCACGATCGGCCAGTGCAATCGAATCGAGTTTCGTGAATGGCCCGAACGCCTTGACGAACGGCGTGCGTGCGCCGCCGACGACAACGGCGCGCCGCGGACGAGCGGCTTTCGCCGCGGGCGCGGCCTTTTTTACGCTGCCAGCCGGCTTCTTTGCCGCGGTTTTCTTGGTGGCGGTTTTCTTTGCCGTGGTCGTCTTTTTTGCGGTGGTCTTCTTTTCTGCCATGTCAGGTTCCTTTCGGTTCGTATTCAGGCGCCGAGAAAATTGCCGCCGCAGACGCGAATCGTCTGCCCGTTGACGCCAGCCGCGCCCGGTGTGCTGAGGAAGGTGATCAGTTCGGCGACGTCGAGCGGCAATCCGCCCTGGCCAAGTGCCGCCATGCGGCGTCCGGCTTCGCGGATGGCGAACGGAATCGCTGCCGTCAGGCGTGTTTCGATGAACCCGGGTGCGACCGCGTTGATCGTTGCGCCGCGTTCGGCCATGGTCGGGGCGAGCGCCCGCACGCCGGCGATCAGGCCGGCCTTGGCCGCGCCGTAGTTGGTCTGGCCGCGGTTACCGGCGATGCCGGCGATCGACGACAGGCAGATGACCCGCCCGCCGGGCTGGAGCACCGGTGCGGCGGCCTCGCTGATCCGCAGCGCGGCTTCGAGGTTGACGGCCAGCGCCTGCCGCCAGAATTGTTCGGACATGTTGACCAGCAGTTTGTCGCGGGTAATGCCGGCGTTGTTGATGACGATGTGGAGCCCGCCCAGCTTTTCGGCTTCGGCGATGATGCGCTGCGGTGCGTCGTCGGCGGTAATGTCGAGTTGCAGCGGCGTCGCGCCGATGCGGCGGCACAGTGCGTTGAGTTCTTCGGCCGAGGGCGGGATGTCGACCGCCAGGACCGTCGCGCCTTCGGCGGCGAGGCGTTCGGCGGTGGCCGCGCCAATGCCGCGGGCCGCGCCCGTGACGACCGCCACGCGCTCGGTCAATGGCTGAACCCAGGCCGGGGCAGGCCCGCGCTTGGCCGGTTTCGTCACGCCGAAGCTTTGCCCGGTAACGAACGCCGAGCGTGCGGACAACAGGAAACGCAGCGGCCCGGCGATCAGTGTGTCGCCGCCACCGGCGTACTGGATCAGGTTGGCCGTCGCGCCCTTGTTGCCCACTTCCTTGGCGACGCTCTTGACAAAGCCGGTCAATGCGCCGGCGGTTGCGGCGGCCTCGGCCGACCCCGCGTGCTCGGGGTGCGGCCCGATCACGACAACGCGGCCGCATGTGTCGAGTTTGCGCAGGTTGGCGTGGTAGAACGTATAAACATCATCGAGCTGGGTGGTGCGGGTCATCTTGCGCCCATCGAAGACCAGCGCGTCGACCTTGTCGCCGCCTTCGACCAGTCGGGCGCCCGCCTCGGTGAGCTGCTTCTGCAATGCCGCGGAC
>RFIY01000110.1 GCA_003695505.1 Candidatus Dadabacteria bacterium
CCGATGCTGTCTGGCCCGGGTCCACTTGCGACGACCAGCCCGGCGCCCGTATCGGGCTTGCTGACGGCCAGCGATGTCGACGGTGATCCGCTGACGTTCGGCGTGTTTACTTCGCCGACGAGTGGTGCCGCTGCAGTAACCGCAGTCACCGGCACGATGGCTGAAGTCTGGTACACGCCCATCGCGGGCAATACGGGCAACGATACGTTCTGGGTCAGTGTTTCGGACGGGACGGCGGAAGTCACTGCAGCCGTGACGGTGTTCGTCGAGTTCCCGCCGTTTGTTCGTTATGTGTCTGCGGTGGCCTCTGGTCTCGCGGACGGTTCGAGCTGGGCGGACGCGACCGACGTTATCCAGGATGCCGTCGATGCAGCCGCCGCCAATGGTGGCGGTCAGGTCTGGATTGCATCGGGAACCTGGTACACGACCGATACGACACCGTTGCTGACGATGGCCGATGGCGTCGATGTTTACGGTGGCTTTTCCGGATTTGAGCAGAGCGTCGATGAACGCGGCCAGGTGAATCCGTTCCTTACAGTGCTGTCCGGTGACAGCGACCTCAGCACGACCCATTCCACGGGTGATGCCTACCACGTCGTGGTTGCGGCCAACGCTACGCTGGACGGCCTGACGATTACCGGTGGCAACGCGGTCGGAAGCAGTAATGATCGGTACGGTGGCGGCATTCTCAGCATCGGAAAATCTCTGGCTGTGCACAACGTGGTGATCCGCGACAGCTATGCCACATTGTATGGCGGCGCAATCTACCAGAATGGGGGGAGCCTGGATCTGGATCGCGTTCGGCTGGAAGGAAGCCAGTCTGGAAGCGCAGGCGGCGCGCTCTATAGTCAGTCCGGGGTTGGACTGACGATCGCAAGAAGTGCGCTGTACGGCAATCAAAGTGGCGCCGGTGGCGGAGGCGGTATCTATCTGTACCAGACGGATATGGATATGTTTGACGTCATCTTTGACGGAAACAGCACGTCCGGCCCGGGAGGGGCTGCCAGCTTCTCGTTTGACAACATCGTGCAGATGGTAAACGTCCAGTTCAGTGGCAACTCGGGCGGATCCGCAGGCGCACTGAGCCTGTCGTCATCTGGTCCGGTCACGGCGGTGAACGTCCACTTCGTCGGCAATTCGAGTACGCAGTTCAACGGAGGCGCGATTCAGATCAGTTCGTCGTCCATGGACTTGCGCAACGTAACGTTCTGGCAGAACACGTCCGCCGGCGCCGGTCCGGATGTTTTCCTGGCGGGGGCTGCAACGTTCGGTGTTGATGCTTCCTGCACGCAGAGCGACCTCTCCGTATACGGCTCAAATAACACCCAGGTGGCCTCAAATCCTTTCACGACGCCAGCGGCGAGTGGTGAGTTCTTCTTTGAGCAGTCGCATCTTTGCGCCGACTGGGGCGACAACGCGACCGCAACGACCGCGTTCGCTGCCGCAGGAACGGACTGGACCTGGTGGACGAGCGACATCAGCAACATGACTACCGAATTCGACAGCGGTACTGTCGCAGCCGGACGGCTGTTCCATCCTGCGGATGTCTGGATCGAGGCGTTCTCGGCGAGCGCCTCATTGCTGTCGTGGACAACCAACGATCAGGCGACCAACTGTGCGATCACCAACAGCGCCGATGCGACGGTGATTCCACTTGGCCCAATCGACTTCCCATCTGGCAGTACCAGCCACACCTTTGCCTCGGGAACTGTCGTGACGCTGAACTGCCTGTCGCCGGTTGCCTATAGCAAGAGTGCGACGGCCGTCGTGCCCTGACGCAGACATTCAGCGATTGGCATTCAGTACCACAAGCGCCCGCCGGAGCATCCCCGGCGGGCGTCTCTCTCTGCCCTGTTCGCGCTTCCGGGAACATCGTACAATGTGCTGAACTCATATCCTCGAAGGAGAATCTCCATGAAACGACACGGCATGATCGTCGTCGCGCTGATCTGTTTCGCTGCCCCTCACATCGCGCACGCGCAGGGCAAAGGAAGAAAAGGTCACGGGCACGCGATTCCCTTTTCGCAGATGGATCGCGACGGTGACAAGAAGGTCACGTTCGACGAATTTGTGGCGGCGCAACGCGAAAAATTGCGCAAGCGTTTCGAGCGGATCGACATGAATCATGATGGCGTGGTTACCGAACTGGAGCTTGAACAGGCACGAAGCCGCGGCAAAGTTGCCGGTAGCGCCGGAAAGAAGCCCGGAGCCAGCCAGTAGCGCCGTTCGGAATGGACAACAGGTAAATGATGGATCTTCGCCCGGCGTTGCAGGGAATTATCTGGTCCGACTGGTGGCGCGTGTTGCGCGAAAACCGGTTTCGGATCGCACCGCGCTTCTGGGGGCGCGCGATCGGCACCTCGGCGGTGGCGCTACTCAATAGCGTGAACGCCTGGGTCGAGAAACAGACATACGGCGCGCAGATCGATGAGGCACGGGTGGTCGCGCCGATCTTCATCCTGGGCCACTGGCGCAGCGGTACGACCTGGCTGCACGAACTGCTGTCCCAGGATGCGCGGTTCGCCGCGCCGACGCTGTTTCAGGTCTGGAATCCTCATACGTTTCTGACGACCGAGTCCCGTACACGCCGGCTCGCTGGCGCGAACGTCCGGGATGATCGCGGCTTTGATCGCGTTCAGATCGGATTCGACGCGGCCAGCGAAGACGAATTTGCGCTCTGGCACGGGTCGGGCCGATCCGATTTCATGTCCTGGACCTTTCCGCGATCCGCGGCGTTCTACGACCGGTATCTCGATGGGGTGGCACTATCTGATGCGGAGCGCAAAGCCTGGCGTGCGGCGTTTGATACATTCCTGCGCAAGTTGACGGTGCGTTATCCCGAGCGGACGTTGCTGCTCAAATCACCACAGCATACGGCGCGTGCGGCGCTGCTGGCTGAGATGTATCCTGATGCGCGTTTCGTCTATATTCACCGTCATCCGGTCGATGTGTTTCGATCGACGCAACGGTTGTACAGCTATCTGGCGGGGGTGTCCTGTTTGCAAATCAACGACTGGTACGATGCTCCGGAGCGTATTCTGCAGCAGGGTCGGCGCGTATTCTCAGCGTGGGCGGAGGCTCGCGGCCCCCTTGCGCCCCGGGTCGCGGAAGTTGCGTATGACGACCTGGTTCAACAACCCCTTGCGACGCTGGAGCGGATCTATGATCGACTCGACCTGCCGGACTACGAGGCCGCCCGACCATCGTTCGAGACGTACCTTGCACGACAGTCTGGCTACCGGACGAACAGTTACGAACCGCTGCAACCCGCAATGTTGTCACGGTTGCGTGAAGCGTGGCGGCTGGCCTGGGAGCTGGGCAGTTATCAGGATCGGGCTGCCTGATGGCGATCGTTCCTGAAACCAGCGCGCCGTTGCTTGTCGCCTATATCGACCCGGCGACGGGCTATGTGATTTTCTCTGCGCTCGCGGCGATTCTCAGCGCCGTGGCCGGCGTGCTCGGTGTTGCGGCGACCGCCACACTGGCCTTTTTTCGGCGCACGCGCAAAATTGCTCTCGCCGTACTGGTCGCCGTGGCGCTCCTGGGCGGGGGCTGGTATGGCTGGGCCTGGTACCGTTTGCGACCCGAACCCATTGGCAAGCGTGTCGTCGTGCTGGGGATCGATGGCCTCGACGCCAGCCTGACGTCGGCGTGGATGGCAGCCGGGCGCCTTCCCAACCTGGCGGCGCTATCCAGAGAGGGCGGGTTCTTGCCGCTTGGTACAAGCAATCCGCCGCAGTCGCCGGTCGCATGGGCCAGCTTTCTGACCGGCCGGCAGCCATCCGGCCACAGGGTGTTCGACTTCATCGCGCGGGATCCGGCGAATTACGGTCTGCGGCTCGTGTTTGATCGGCCCGTTGATGGCGACGCAGCATGGCTTCCGGTGCCGACCTGGCCGGAGTTGCTTACCCAGGCCCATGTTCCGCTGACGCTGATCGGTCTGCCGCTGGCCTGGCCTGCGCCCGAGGTCAGTGGCAAGGTGCTCGGCGGCATGGGCGTGCCCGACATTGCCGGAACGCAGGGGACATTCACACTCGTGACCAGTGATTCTCATCAGGGGGACTTGCAGAGCGGCCACGTCGTGCGTGCACCGGACGCTGGCGATTTTCAGTTTGCGCTGTCCGGGCCGGTACAGGCCGACGTCGAGGGGCTGAGCTATCTGGAAGCGCGGATTGCCGTTGCGCGCCATGGCGACCGGCTGGCGATTCAGGTCGTGGACGACGACGGCGCGTCAGTCGAGCTTGCTGTCGGCGAAACGTCAGGATGGCTTCCGGTGCGGTTTGGTTCGGGCTGGTTGCGGACGATTCACGGCCATGTGCGCTTTCGGCTCATTTCGCTGCAGCCGCTACGACTGTTTGTCAGCCCCGTCCAGATCGCGCTCGATGGTGGCGCGCCGCTGACCTTCCCGCGTGACTGGGCCGAAGACCTCGCGGAAAAATATGGTTTGTTTCATACAGCGGGCATGCCGTATGACACCTGGGCACTCAGTGATGATGTCCTCAGTGATGCCGAGTTTCTTGACCTCGCCGACGACCTGACGGCGGAGCGGCATCGTATCGTACTCGGCGAGCTGGACGAGTTTCAGGACGGCGTATTTTTCGCATACTACGAGCAGGTCGACATCATTCAGCACCTGTTTTGGCGGTATCGCGACGCGGGCCATCCTTTGTACACCACTGCCGCCAGTGAACGCGTTGTCCATGCCATCGAACAGGCATATGTGGACGCAGACAGGATGGTCGGCGAGATTCGCGAGCGCCTGATGCCGGACGATACGCTGCTGATCGTCTCGGATCACGGATTCGCCAACTTTCGGCGTTCGGCGGATGTCAACGAATGGCTGACGAACATGGGTTACATGGTGTTGCGCAATGATGGGCGCGGGCTGACGCCGATGTACAGCAACGTCGCGTGGAAGCAGACGTGGGCCTACGCGGCGGGATTCAACGGTCTCTATCTCAACTTGCGCGGTCGCGAGGGCTCAGGGATCGTTGAGCTGGACGAGGCGGGTGAGTTGCTGGACGAGCTGCGTGATCGCCTGCTGGCGGTAACTGATCCGGAAACGGGCCGGCGCTTGTTGTCCCGCGTCGTCGTGCGGGTGCCGAGACCGGGAGATATGGATGGTCCGGACATGTTGCTGGACTATGCGGACGGCTTCCGCGGTAGCTGGGAGGCGGCACTCGGTGGCGGTTCAGGCGCCGTCGTGACCGCGAACGACCGCAAATGGTCCGGTGATCACATGGTCGATCCGGACCTGGTGCCGGGCGTGCTGTTCAGCAACCGGCCGCTGGCCGTGACGACGGCACGGCTGGTTGATCTGGCCCCGACACTTCTGCAACTTGCGGGCGCGGCAGAGGGCGCGGCTGCGTTCGATGGAATACCCGTGCTGTCCCGATAGAACAAGTGCCTGTCGGCGGACGGGTCACTGCGCGTAGCCGAGTGCCTGCAGGCGACGCATGACTTCGGGGTCGACATCACTTTCTGAGAACGCTTCTGTTGTGACCGTGTTCTGGTAGTAGTGCCGTAACTTTTCGACGGCGACGGTCGTCTGTTCTGGAAAACGCGGTGCCAGATCGAACCGTTCTTCCGGATCGGTGACGCGGTCGAACATCCTGGTCAGTGACTTGCCGGCTAGCGGTGCGTCGAGTTTCTGGCCAACCCGCGCCGCGATGTCGGGCACCCAGATCACTTTGCGTGCCGGCGTGATCAGCGCCGCCTGTTCCGGTCCTTGCAGCATGGCGGAACTGTAGAGCTCGCGCGCCGCAGGGTTCCAGCTCATTTCCGCGAAAATTGCCTTGCCGTCGAGTTTCAGGTTCCCTTTCGACACCCCGAGCAGCTCCAGCACGGTTGGAAAAACGTCGACGTTGCTGACCAGATCGTTGATCCGCGACCCCTGCAACCCCGGACCTCCGATTGTCAGTGGAATGTGGATCAGCTCGTCGTAAAGCGTGTGCCCGTGATACCAGCCACCGTGGTCCCAGAGCTCTTCACCATGGTCGGCCGCCAGGACGTAGTAGGTGTTGTCGGCGAGGCCAAGGCGCTTCAGTTCACTGAACAGCAATTTCAATTGTTCGTCGACGTACCGGATCGATGCGTCGTAATAGTCTATGATCGTCTTTTTTTCTGGCTCGCCAAAACGCCCTTCTTCGCGCAGCCCCTTGAGCAGTGGTGGATTGATGCGCCGCGGTGAGCGGATCGCCGAAATCTTTGCGTTTTCGGGATCCAGGAACTGGTCCGTAAATTGCGTGCGGAAGTACGGCGAATGAACATCCATCAGGTGAACGTAGCCAAAGAAGCGGCGGTTCTTGCGCTTCTGCTCAAGGAGCTGAATGAACTGTGCGACGACCTTGTCCGCCAGATTGCCGGAGCGCTTTTCGAGGATGCGAAACACGTCGAATCCCTGACGGAAATTCTGTACATCGCCGATATGGTCATTGCCGCCATTGACGTACAGCGTAAAAAAGCCGTTCGCTTTCAGGTGCTCCGCGAGCGTCGTGACCTCGTTGCGCAGCCGGTGTTGCTTGCGGATCGCACCGTGCTTGTTGGGATAGAGCCCCGTGAGCAACGAACCGGTGGATGGCTTGGTCCACGGGGCGGCACTGTAGGCGTTGTCGAACACGACCGAGCGTTTCGCGAGTTCATCCCAGAACGGCGAGGTCGGCCGACGGTAACCGTAGTGGCCAAGATGGTCGCGTCGGAGCGTGTCAACGACGACAATCAGCAGGTTCGCAGGTTCGGGCGCGGCTGGTTGCCGACCGCCGGTCACCCAGTCGCAACCCGTAGCTGGTAGCCCAACAAAAATGGCGAGGAGAAAAATATGGAACTGTTTCATCGTTGTATGATGCGGAAACATCGGATGCATTGCAACCGCGTTTGGAGAAGTCCGGATTTTCGGTTATGCTAACCCGGCGTGTTTTCTCGGAATCAGGAGCCCCCGACATGAACCGTATCCTTGCCCGTTTTTCGACACCGCTCTGGGCGGTGTGTCTTTTAGTGTTTGTTTCCGGTTGTCTCGAAGACGCCGTTCAGGATGCGGTCGATGACGCGATCAGCTCGGCGTGTATCGATGTGGACGGCGATGGTTACGGGATCGAATGTGAGGCGGGGCCGGACTGTGATGATACCAATGCCAACCTGAACGTCACCTGCGACGAGACGGCCTGTGTCGATGCCGACGGTGACGGGTATGGCCAGGACTGTGCAGCCGGGGCGGACTGTGACGACGCGGATGCAACGGTCTACCAGTCGCAATACGCCTACCCGGACACGGATGGCGATACGTACGCGACCGAGGTCTCGGCGATGATCTGTACGGGTGCATCGTTGCCGACGGGTTACCTTTCCGCCGCGGGCGGAGACTGCGACGACGCGGACAGCAGCGTTTTCGAAAGCAAGAACCTCTATATCGATGCCGACGGCGACGGCGTGGGCGGCCCCTCGATGGCAACCGTCTGTGCCGGCAGCGGCATCCCGTCGGGCTACAGCGACAAAACTGGCGACTGCAACGATGGCGACGGCAATATTTACCAGGATCTGTATGGCTATCCGGACGTCGATGGCGATGGTTACAGCAGTGCTGTCTCGCAGACGGTTTGCTCCGGTACGGCGCTGCCCGCAGGATTTACCGCGGCTCCAGGCGCTGACTGCAACGACAACCAGAGCTCGATCAACCCCGGCGCCACCGACACGCCCGGTGATGCGATCGACAGCGACTGCGACGGCATCGACGGCGCTCAGCCCACCGACAGCACAAGCATCTTCGTCAGCGTGGCGGGCAGTGACAGCAACCCGGGAACGATGGCGCAGCCCGTCTCGACGCTGGCACGCGGTGTCGCTCTTGCGGCCGCCTCCGGGAAGTCTGTCATGATGGCGCAGGGAACCTATACGGTGACTGCAGACATTGCCGATTCGGTGGTGATCGGTGGCGGGTTCAGCAGCGATTTCATGTCTCGCAGCGCAACGATGTACACGACGGTCCTCACGGCTGCAGCCGGCGACGTGACGACGGTCGGCATTGCCAGCAATGTCACCGTCACGATCGCGCTCGTATCCGCGTACCCCGCGACCGGAAGCGGAGACCGTTACGTCTTTGACAGCCAGGGCAATCTGACGTTGAGCAACGTGATGATCAGCGGCCAGGGCGGCAGCGGTGCCAACGATGGCAACACGGGTGTGCGGCAACAAGGCGGCTCACTCTGGTTTTACCAGAGCACCGTAACCGATTTCGGTGCTTCGTCTGCCCGTCGCGCCTGGGGGATCGATGCCTCTGGCAACGTGACGGTCGAGGCAGGTACGATCGGCAATCTTGGCGGCTCGAGAACCGTTGGCCTGCTCGCGCGTTCCGGAGCGATTGCCGTGACTGACAGCCTGGTCTCGTCACAGGATAGCAACGGCAACAAACAGATTGGCCTGTTGAACTTGTCCACCAAGCTCACGGTTGACAATTCGGAACTGCTCGGTTCCAACTCCGGCAGCGAGTGTTACGGTCTGTTCAACAACCCCGGTGCGAGTGCGCTGGTGCGCGACAGTTTCGTGCACGGGGGAATCTGTAGTGACGTTTACGGGATCTTCAGTGCCGGTGGCAGCATCCGTACCATTGATTCGGATATCCTTGGTGGTAAGAGTATGAGCGATCTGTATGGTATTCGCGCCGAGGGGCGACCATGGGATAACGATCGCATCGCGGTGAACGGTGGTTCGGTCGTCGGCGG
>RFIY01000111.1 GCA_003695505.1 Candidatus Dadabacteria bacterium
CGCGACTGCGCCGCAGCATAAAGCGGATGTACTCAAACCCGGTATCGACCGGAATCAGCGTCTTGTCGAAGTCGAAGATGATGAGGGGCATGGGGTTACTTCTGTTTGCGCTGCGGCATGACGATGGGGGATTCCCAGAGAGGTTCGTTTCTGTCCTTGATCCAGCAGTCGAGGTCATCGATCAGCAGTTCGAAATGTTCGTCTGGCAGACGCGTGGCGCATTCCCATATGATTGCAACGCGCCAGTTTTTCTCGAGGAGGTGTTTCAGCACCCGCTGATCGCGGTTTACGTTTGCGGCAAATTTCTGATTCCAGAATTCGACGCGACTCCTGGGGCTATACGCCAGCTTGCATCCCCGGTGACGGTGCCAGTAACAACCATGTACGAAGATCGCAACCTGGTAAGATCGTAGAAGAATATCCGGCAGGATTCCGTCGATCGATGCACCTTTGCGATAACGGTACCCCCGACGATGCAATATCCTTCGAACCCGTATCTCGGGTGTGGTATCCTGGCTACGGATACCCTGCATCATCTGAGACCGTTTCTGGGGGGAGACGATGTCAGTCATAAAAGACATAGTAGCGGGAACAGGCGTTACCGAGGGATTCTATGGCCGCTGACATTCCGGTCATAGACTTGTTCGCTGGCGCAGGCGGGCTCGGCGAAGGTTTCGCCGAAACGGCACCATACCGCCTGGCGCTTTCCGTCGAAATGAATGCAGCCGCCTGCGACACTCTGCGGATCCGTTCGATATATCGGCGGTTACGCGATGCAGGTGAGATAGATGTGTATCGCCAATGGCTACTCAGTGCGGACGGACGACCAGTGCCCGCCGGCCTTTTTGAACGCGCGCCGGCAGCGGCCAGAGATGCAGATCAGGAAGTACTTTGTCATCAACTTGGCAAAGACAGTGACGAAGAGCTCATTGGGCGTATACATGGCGCGATAAACGGTCGCGACTCCTGGGTGCTGGTCGGCGGCCCGCCGTGCCAGGCGTATTCCGTGATTGGTCGATCCCGCAACAAGGGCATCGCAGATTATCGCCCGGAGCAGGATGAACGTAATTTCTTGTATCAGGAGTATCTGAAAATTCTCGCGGAACTCGCGCCGCCAGTTTTTGTGATGGAGAACGTTAAGGGCATGCTGTCGGCGCGGGTCAACGGTAGCAACGTCTTTGAGCAGATCGTGCGCGATCTGGAAGCCCCGGCTCAAGCGACCGGGCGGGGCGACGGTCCACGGTATCAGCTTCATGCACTTAGTCGGGCAGAGGCACTGTTTCCTGCGGCCGGCGATTTCGTGGTCCGCGCCGAAGATCACGGACTGCCGCAAGCGCGCCATAGAGTCATCATCGTTGGTGTGCGGGCAGACGTCGGTGTTCGGCCTGCTATTTTGGAGCGAGGCGGCTCCATGGGCGTGCAAAAGGCACTGCGAGGGCTACCCAGACTAAGGAGTCGCCTGAGCCGCGAAGATTCCTTCGAGGCCTGGCATCAGAGCGTTGTTGCCGGCCTGGGAGAGCTGGTTCGGCGTGAGGCAGGCCACCTCCGCGGGCTCCCCAAGGGGGAGGAGCTCCTGAGCCAACTTCGAAAAATTCGCGGCGAGATTCGCAAGGACCCGCCAAAAGACCACGGTGCGGATGTTATGGAAATTTCAGGTGCGGCCGACGGTGAACCAGCGCCCGACTGGGCCGTTGGTGTGGTTGACGGTCTGGTGCTGCAGCATCAGAGCAGGTCGCACATGCCATCCGACCTCATTCGCTACGTCTATGCTGCGACCTTCGCGAAAGTCATTGAACGATCTCCCAAATTGCACGAGTTTCCGGAATCCATACAGCCCGCGCACAAGAACCGTAGCAGTGGTCATTTCAGCGACAGGTTTCGTGTACAGTTGCGGTACGGTCCCTCAACGACCATCACGAGCCATATGTCCAAGGACGGCCACTACTACATACACTTTGACCCGGTGCAATGCCGGAGCCTGACGGTTCGCGAAGCCGCTCGCTTACAGACATTTCCAGATGATTACTTCTTCGCGGGCAACCGAACCGAACAATATCGGCAGGTTGGGAATGCCGTGCCACCGATCTTGGGGCGGCTTGTTGCGGAGGCAGTATGCCCAACCTTGTGCAAATAAACGCGTATCAACGCACTGACCATTTCGCTCAGATCAGTTTAGTCTCCCGTCAGTCTTATGTATTGCCGCTACCTGCGCGAGGCACCTCCCGACAAATTGATCCACTTCGCTTTCGTCCAGGCTTTCGAACAGGATGCCGCCGCCGTGTTTATTAATCGTCATCATGAAATCGCGGAAGACCCGTTCTCTGGCGCTTACCCAAGTTTCCTTGCGCATTGCTCGGACGATGGCTCTCGCGAGTGGGCGCCTAGCGGTTGTCCGGGGGCGCTCTACGAAACTGCTGCGGATATCCGCTTTGCGGAGTATAAGTTGCAGCGCATCTTTCGGATTATCTGGATCGGCGATTGTTGCGATATGGACGTTCCACCAGAGGCGCGCTAATGCGTGGTCATCTCGGATGCCCGTTCGCGTCGGGGCGAACATGTGCCTGCGTATGGCCTTCTCTAAGTCTGGCCCAGTGGCGCCTTCTAACCATCGGGCACGCGCATAATCAAGGCATTCAACGTGCGCCAATCGGGCCCATATGCGCTCTTCGCGCGCCAAAGCAGGAGTCATACCGGACAACGCCTCGTACAGAATCAATGAATTCTTGATATCCGCGGCAGCGGAACGTTCTTTGCCGTCTAACATGGTCAAACGGTCATAATCGACTGTTACGGTAGCTGTTTCGATGGACCAACCATTCTCCTTCGTCAGGTCTCGAAAGTCACCGCTTTCGTAACGAGCGATATTCTCAGGAATGCTCTGGGACAACGAGTTGAGCGTTTCGACACTAACATACTTGAGCGGGCCTTTATTCATTACGTCATCCCTTTTGCAATTTGCTCAAGTTTCTGCGCTGGCAGGTCAAGCAACTTCTGTGCTGCCTCCATAAGGGGCAGTTGAGCCGTCGGATCGATACCTTTGGCATCGCATCGCGCCATGAATGGGTTATACCATCGGTGCGCCCGGTACGCTTGGTCGCCGTCCCGTAGTGCATCAAGTACTTCCATAACGACAGGCAGGTAGACTGCATTCAGGAGTAGTTCCTTGCCAGAGGCCTGACCGCGTAGCGTCAGAATAGTCTGGTGCGTCGCTTTGTCGGTGAGGATCGTGATTCGGTCCCGTTCCAGATCAACGGTTATGGTCCCTGGCGGAACATCAGGAGAGCTGTCTAGTTCGAATATACTTTCGACGGGTGCCAGTTTGGCTTGTCCGACCGAGATCACGAATTCGTCGCCTATCGCAATGATTGCCCCACGGTTGATTGCAATCGGCATTTCAAATTCTGGGTGTATAGTCGGTGGCTCCCAGTTAGGTATCGATGATTCCATCCATATAAGTGGTCGAATCGAAACACGATTCAACAGTTTTCCCGCTGCGAAATCCGTTGTTCCAACAGGCCAGGAAATCCGTCGCAGTTCCAAATGGAAAGTGTCCAAGCACTCTACGAAAAGGCCGAGCGCGGCAACGCCCTGTTCCAGGAACTTGGCGATCGTAGGCTCGCTAACGTTGACACTGTATCGTACATCGAGAGCGCCGGTTTTCATATCTTCAGCTACCGTGAGATCGGCGCTAAACTCTGCATCCGAGAAGTCTGAGGTGGTGCTCGATAAGACCGGATGGGGGAAGCTGGTGCCGTCGGTGAATCTCATTGGGCTGCTCGATCCAATTGTCGCCGATATGCAACTAGTTCAATTGGGCCTTCATACTGCTCAGCTAGCGTTACCGTGACCTTTGCCCGCTCACCCGCGGCAACATCCAAAGCGACCGCATTGCCACAGACAACCCCCGAATCTGCCTCCTTTAGGTTGAGGGCGGCCGCTTTGTCGATGCCAGTGGCTTCGATGTGTAAATCGATAGGACCTGTATAGTCCGGTGTAAAATAGATCGTTCTTGCGTTGGGGGTTGATTCGTCGCTGCAGATTTGATTGCGGACATCGAAAAGGTTCACGACTTTTCGTTCTGCTCTCGGACCTTTCCCTCCGGTTCCAGGGCCAGCCCCTGATCCGTCCCCACCGCCGTCACCTGACTTGTCGCCAAATCCGCGGCCACTGCCGCCGGATTCACCTTTTCCTTGGCCCGGCAAGGGGGTGGGTTTCTGTCCTCGGCGCTGCACGGCCTTGTACGTAAAACGTTCCGGATCAGGCTCGAAATGATCATCCAACGCGTCACTATTAAGGCCGCCATCGCCAAAGTAGCGGCCAAGCTCATCGAGTACTACTGCGCCATCATGTTTTACGCTGGTCTCGTCTTTGATTAGAGCGCGAAGGCGGCCACCGAGATTGTCCATAATTTGCTTAGCGCGTTCCTTTTTCGCAGGGTCGGGGATACGTTCGGCGGAAAAGCTGTTGTGTTCGGGATTTTCTAACCGCTTCAAAAATGCACTAGTTTCAGAGTCGCGTGGCTCGACGAGCATCACAAAATCTCGCGAACCGGGAAACCGCGCCAAGCGATGCCCAAAATGTTCGAGATTGTCGGTTATGAGCATGCCGTTGCGGACGAAGCCAACTCGCTTCGGCAAGCCTTCTGCAACAAGAATGCGTACGCGAAACCTTGCGGTGTCAAGGATGTCTATTTCTTTCTCTACACTGTTATCCGATATAAGGCACCGGTGCAGCTGTTGCGCAAAGTCGAGATTGCTCTGCTGGCCGGATTGTTTTGCAGCCTTCGAAACCGATTCATCAGAAAAGAGCGATTCAAGTGTATTCTTGTTAAGAATGATTTGACCATTGTCGACTTCGAAGACCATTTCGTCTCTATAAATAGCGCAAAAGAAATTGGCGATGAGCGACGCAGTTATTCGATACGCCCAGTCATCTGTAATTCTAAATCCGAGGGCAAATATCGACGTTCCTTGCTCGGTTCTGTTCATCCAGTCAGGGACGTGGGCGCGATGAGTGATTGCGCCAAAATTCTCATGGACACCCCAATAGCCGGTCGCTCGCAGGCTCTTTCCGTTTTTGTCCGTGTGAGAAACAAGTTTTACCTTGCCTTGCGCGGCAAAGTGTGTTTCTGCTGTGTCCGGTCTTGCCCAAACAGTTGCGTAAAGAACCGCGTGGAGATCCGACACTGCAAATGAGGCATTTTTGCCTATCCCATACGACCCCCCCGCGTGGGCTGTGTCCTTTACGGTGACACCGGAACTTTTGACCAACGAGTGAAAAGGAGTCCCTTCCTCATCGGGTGGACCAATCAATCCAGTCGTGTTGTAATCCGCAATTTCTAGCACCGGGATCGTGGGTTGAGTCAGCACTCGCCGCGCGTTCTCAAAAAATTCCTGTTCGCGTTCATTGCTCACCTCTGCAGCGCAGCAGTCAACTGCTTCCGCTAGTTCTGGGAAGAGGGAAAAGCTTTCGGCGCGGATTCTCAGCACATTAAACGCCATCCTCACGGGTTCGCTAATGGCTGCATCTCTACTGTTCTGGCCTGCTTCTCGGGCACAGCTTGCATAGGGGGCGTCGCCGAAGGTCTCGATGCCGGCGTCACCAAGTCCTTCCTTCTCGCCTGCTTCATTTGTCAAAAAGCGTAGTACGGGACGACTACTAGAGTATTGCGATTCAACTTGGCTCACAGTTTAAAATCTCCTTCCGCACCTCTTTCCGCGTCGGTAAATCGCGAATGTGCGGCTTCGATTTCGCGCTGCAGCGCACGGAAGATCTTTTTCACGTCCTCTTGCGTGTAACTATATGCAGCGCGGTTCGAAAGGTTTCCTATCAGTCGAATATCTTTCAATGCTTTGTTGACGCGGCGCTCAGCAAGGCGGACAAATCTGTCTCTTTTGTTTTCCATGCAGATATTTTACCTGCAATTAGGGAATATTGCAAGAATATTTTAGAAATATGATTCGTCTTGCATTGCTCGCCAGTGCGTTCAACCCTGCGGTCGTGGATTGAACTCACATCCTCTACATCTCGGATATAATTACCCCCAAATTCCCAACTTACGTTTCATTTTCACTGACAGGATGCACCATGGTGAATGGATGGCGATGGCGGTCGGGGCTGTTTCTGGTGTTGGTGAGTCTGGTGCTGCCTACGGTCTCGCGGGCCGACGACCTCGGTCGGCGTGAGGTGGCCGAGCCTGCGGCGGCGGTTTCGGATACCGCAGGGCGGCTCGAGTACATTCTTGAGATTCTCGACCGTGAACAGCGGCCGGCGAAGTGGTGGACCTGGGGCTGGCAGGTTGGCTTTGCGGCGATTGCGCTGGGGCAGGGGACCTGGGCGCTGGTATCCGACGATCCGGACGTCAAGGCCGAGCGCGGTGTCGGCGCCGTTGCGGCGTCGATCGGCACGATCAGCCAGATCAACGCATGGCTGCCGTCACGCAAAGGTCGCGCGGCCGTATCCGCGACCGGTCCGATCGAAGCGCGCCTGGCCGAAGCCGAAGATGTGCTGAAGGCGGGCTATAAGAAAGAGCGGTTCACGCGTGGCATCCTGACGCACCTGGGCGCGCTGGCCGTGGCGGGCGGCTCGGCGCTGATTCTCTGGAAAGTTTATGACCTGCCGGACAAGGCCGCGATCAACTTCCCGATCGCATTGTCGGTCGGGCAGTTGCGCGTCTGGTCGTCGCCGATCCTGTCCTTGCGGGGCTGGCAGGCGTATGAATCCGCCTACCCCAAACAGCAAAAAGTCAGCTTCGGCATCATGCCGCAGCGCAAAGGCCTGGCGCTCGCGTTACGGTTCTGAGCCGGGCTTCACAACCGGACATTCGCCAGCCTGCAAAACAGCAGGCATGTTCCGACAGTCATCCAGGCAGAAACACATAGACCGGTGCAGATCCATGTGTAAGATATAGGTATATCGCTGCATGTTGCACCTGGATGTCATACGGGGCATACATAGCGCGTCAAGCCGCATCGGAGCGGAAAATTATGGAAAGAATTATCAACGTCCACATAGAAAAGCTGCCGGAAGGCGTATATCTCGCCACATCTGACGAGGTTCCAGGTCTTGTCGCGCAAGGGCGCACAATCAGCGAAACATTGGAAATCGCGCGCGATGTAGCGAAGAAGCTGCTGGAGATGCAGTCTGAACGAAACCAGTCGGCCTCTCTGCCCACCGCCGAGGACGCGTTTGACTATCCATTGGTCGTGGGTGAGTGAATGGGTCGACTGGCGGGATTCCGGTATCGCGAAATCATCAAACGGCTAAAACGTCTCGGATTTGAATTCGAGCGCCACGCGGCTGGAAGCCACGAGATCTGGTACAACCCCACCAGCGAGCGCTACACGACCATTCCGAATCATCCAGGTGACATGCCAGAAGGCACATTGCGTGCCATTCTTCGACAGGCGGGCGTGACGCCAGATGAATTTCTGAGCACCAAGTAACAGCCGCAAAAAAGACATCCGAACTGCGGGAAAGTGGATGTCCCTTGACGGGGTAACGTTCTTAACCGGATGACGCGGGCAGCGTTGCCGAGCTGAGCAGTCGCCGCTGTACTTCTGCGACGTCGGTCCAGTCACAGACCGGCGGAAACCAACGGCGGCGGTGCCGGGCGACCCAGCGGTAGACCGCGTCGCGCAGTGGCGCGGGAATGATCGCTATTGCCGCGACCAGGCAGGCCGGGAACCGCAGCTTTGCGGCGATCCGCCAGGCGGCGGCGCTGCGGCTGTAGATGCGGCCGTTGCGGATCAGCAGGACCGTGGTCTCGGGGTCGGGCGCGTCCGGCGGCAGACCCTTGACATCCTGACAGGCAACAAAGCGAAACCGGTCGCGATGGTCGTGGCGGGCGATCCAGTGCAGGGCGCGCTGACACAGGCCGCACTCGCCGTCGAAGACGACCAGATCGTCGGCCGTCGTCACCGCTTGCGCAGCATCAGCACGCCGTCGGCGATCGGCACGATCGCGATGTCGACGCGCTGATCGATCTGTCGGGCGGCGGCAAAGGCGCGCAGCGCGTTCGTGTCCGGGTCGTCGCGTTCGGGGTCGGCAACCGCGCCGTTCCAGAAGATATTGTCGACGAGGATCAGGCCGCCTGGTCGTAGCATCGCCAAGCAGTGCTCGTAGTAGCGTTCGTAGTTTTCCTTGTCGGCGTCGATGAACGCCAGGTCGATCGGAGGATGGCCTTGTTCGCGCAGGCGTTGCAACGTCTCACCGGCGTCGCCGAGGTGCAGTTCGATGCGCTCCTCGACCATTGCCTGCCGCCAGTAGCGTTGCGCGATCGCAGTTACCTCGGGGTCGCGGTCGAGAACGGTGGCGCGTGCGATGGACGGTGCGGCCAGCATCACGCTTAGCGACGAATAGCCGGTAAAGACGCCGACCTCCAGGTAGTGGCGAATGTCCAACTGCTTCGCGAGCAGTCCCATCCACTGCCCCTGCTCGGCGCTGATCTGCATGTTTGCATCGTCGCGCTGCGCCGTTTCTTCGCGCAGTGCGGCCAGGATCGGCGGCTCGCGCAACAACGTCTGCTCAAGCCACGCCTGCAGGCGGTCGTCGAGGCCGTACGACCCGCGCGACATCAGCGGCGCTCCAGCCGATAGGCACATTCGTACGCGGGGCCAAGCTCCGCCAGCGCAGGGGGCACGTTGTCGACGCTGCGGCGATCGAGCAGCGCCACCTGCCAGTCTCCTTCGTACAGGTCCCGCAGCAGCGCTTCGGGCACGCTGAACGGCGGACCGGAAGCGCCGCTATGCTCCAGCGTAACGAGCAGACCTTTGGCGTCCGGGCCGCAGAGCCGATTGATTTGCGCGACATATGGCTGCCGCTGCTCCGGTGCGCAGGCGATCAGCGCCGCGCGGTCGTAAAAGGCGTCGATCGGGCCGACGACCTCTGTCGGTACCGTGAACCAGTCGCCGGCGATCAGCCGCAGGCGGTCGGTCTCGTAGATGCGCCACTGTTCGACGTCGCTGACCGTGGCGTTGTCCAGCCCGGCTTCGGCCAGGAATTGCTCGATCGCATCGGCGCAAAGCTCGACGCCGACGACGGTGTGGCCTTGCTCGTGTAGCCAGGCCAGATCCGGGGACTTGCCGCAGAACGGCACCAGCACCCGCGCGTCGGGGGCAATGTTCAGCGACGGCCAAAAAGCGCGCAACGCCGCGTTGCCCTCGGGCTGGTGCCAGCCCGTCTGGCCGCTGCGCCACCGTTCGATCCAGAAATCCGCCGTGGTCATATCACCTGCTTTCGGTCAGGTCGAGGCTGTTTCTTGCATGATAGCCGTCGCGGCCGACCGGGCATTTCACAGCGACAGCCGGCAAGTTGAACCAAATTCAAACATGCGTTACCATTTGACGCATTGCTGCCGGCGGGCAGCAGCGGTAGACCGGGAGAACTGTACAACGAGGGGGCTCGTGTACAACGTGCAAACAGAACCATGGCCGCGGCAAACGTTTGCCCGAATTCGACGGCATGTCGTCCGCGGTCACTCGATTCGTTCTGGATCGGGGCCGGCGCCGTCGAGGGGGGAGCGCCGGTCCTGGTCCGCTTTGCTTGCCCTGCTGCTCGGCGTGTTTCCGCTGCTGGGCGGGTGCCAGGAAGAATCGCCGCGGACGCAGAACACAGCAACCGCGCCGCTGGCCGCGCCCGCCGACGGAGAACTGGCGGCACTGCGCGCGCAGATCGAGGCGCTCCAGACGGAACTGGAGAAGCAGCGTGATCCGCTTCGGGCGGTCGATGACCGGCTCGATATACGATTTCGCGCTGTCTCCGACGCGGTGACGACAGTCGCGGCGAGCCTGCGTGCGGTGTCCGGCGCGGTGGATGGCCTCGGCGCGCAGATGCAGGCGATCTCGACGAGCACGGACGACCGGCTCAGTCAGATCAATACCCGCCTGGCGACGACAGCGGCCACGCTGAGCGGACTGCGCGGCGACGTCGATGCGCAACA
>RFIY01000112.1 GCA_003695505.1 Candidatus Dadabacteria bacterium
CGACGTCCGGCGCCCCCGAATATCAACTGCGACATCGAGGTCGTCATCCTTCCGCCAGAATACGAACGTCGACGCGGCGTTTTGTCAGAATGGGCGGCAACGCACGACCTGATCTGGGGCCCAGGTGCACTCGAGGCGCTGCTGGCCCAACCCATCGACGATCTGGCGCGCCTGCGTGCCCTTGCCGGACGAGCAGCGTTCGACAGCAACCCGGCTCGCGGAACGATCAGCGAAGTCGACGTATTGCGCATGTTGGCGCGCGTTGGCCTCCTGCAGACGAGCCTGTTCCGCGACTAAGCAGCGGTCAGGCGGCAACCAGCTCGATCCCGCCCGCCTCGAGTCGGGTCAGAGCACATAGCAGCAACTCCTGAATGGATCCGGCCCGGTCAACCCGGCGCTCCGCCGATGCCAGACGAACGGCGCAAGGTTGCGCGTCCAGATCAAACGGCAGCGCCCGTACGGCATCGGCGATCCCGCGCTCGGTCCGCTGCAGCTTGTGAAACCCCGACTCCGGCAACGCACCCGGCAACGCAACGGCGATCGTATCCCGCGCCGTCGCAAAGACGTGTTCAAAGTCGAAGGCCGCGCTGAGATGTCGAATCACCTCGCGACGCACGACGTTGGCGACGCGAGGGCCGTACGTCCATTCGATGTCCGGCAACTGGCGAAGCTGAACGGCCACCAGTCCAAAGCTCTGGTCTGCCGCAGCACATTGCGACCAGATCTCCTCCAGCAGTGGTAATGCAACCATGGCCGGCAGCAATCCTGTCGCACTGTCCGCGGCCGCCGTCGGTTCAAGTTCGCCCAGCGACAATGCCCCGCGTCGCAGTTCGATCAGTCGCCGGGCAGCCTCGCAGAGCGCCTCGGCATCCACAGGTCGCAACAACAACTCCGTAGCGTCGCGGTAGGCGGCACGCTCCTGCGGCAATGTGGCTGCATCAATGAGTACAAGCGAGGGAACCCACACCGGAAGTCGCGCGATCCGCTCTACGGCGAGCATGGCGGCGGAATCGCGATGCCCATCCGCAAAGACCACGGCCAGATCCGGGAGCAACTGGCCAGCCAGATTGACGGCCTCCGCAACTGGCGACGCCCAGACACGCGCTCCGATGCCGTGCGCCAGCACACGCGACAGGCGTGACAGCGGTGGCGTGCGTTCCCCGGCCATCACGATCCACGGCTGATATTCCTGTTCGATACACTGCACCTCTGGACTCCATCGGAATCTGTGTCCCGGTATACGGTATCGGTCAGAAGCGCCGGTCGTTAATCCGGGCGCCGCCATCAGAGCGTCCAGGGGATGCGCACAAGAAGGATGCCCGGTGCAGGATTCGAACCTGCGGCCTTTGGCTCCGGAGGCCAACGCTCTATCCAGCTGAGCTAACCGGGCGATGTAGAGAATGCACGAAGTGCCGGGGAGAGCCTGCCGACGGCAGGCACGGCGTCGAAATCGACATTGCATTTGTGATCCGGCGCTGGTTTTATGATACTGCAATTCGCGCAAATCTACCGACGCAATGCGCGCGCAATGATGGCGGAGTGCATCACCGCAAACTTGGCACATCGGCACGGTGCTGTTATCGTTTATGCACACCCGAATTGTTCCGCGGAGGAAAGGCATGGCCGAACCAGTCGAGCTGCTTGCACAGATCGCCCTGTTTCAGGATCTCAGCCCCAATGAGCTGGAGCGTATCGCGGCTCTGGCAAAAGAAGTCTCTTTCAGCAAAAATGATTCGATTTTTGCGGAAGGCGACGCCGGGAATGCCCTGTACATGATCATCGAAGGTGAGGTCCGCATCGCGAAGATTATTCCCGGTATTGGTGAAGAGGCGCTGGCCATCCTGAAGCCAGGCAGCTTCTTCGGCGAAATGGCGCTGCTCGACGACAGCCCGCGCTCTGCACACGCCATCGCACATACCGCGGCCCGGCTGTTTGCCATCGAACGCGACCAGTTCGAGAGCCTTCTGTTTGTCGACAAGGAACTCGCGTATCACGTCCTGTCGGCCATCGTCCGCGTGCTCGCTGCCCGGCTGCGCGAAACCAACGACAAGGTGACCGCATTTTTCGCCATGTCAAAGTTCGAGTGACCCGCGTCGACACACAGCGCCGACTCTGCACCCTGGCCGAAGCGACCCATCTCGCGGATACCTGGCGCAACGCCGGGCAAACGATTGCCTGGACGAATGGCTGCTTCGACCTGCTACATCCCGGACACATCGACAGCATCGAACGCGCGGCGGGATTTGCAGATCGCCTGTTCGTCGGCGTGAACGAAGACGCCTCCGTTCAGCGGCTGAAGGGCCCTGGCCGTCCGCTGCTCCCATTTGCCGCGCGAGCGCGTATTGTCGCCGCTCTGGCCGCAGTCGACGCCGTCGTTGGATTCAGCGAAGATACCCCGTTGAACGCCATTATGGCGATCCGTCCCGATGTACTCGTCAAAGGTGGCGACTACGACGCCGCTTCCGTCGTCGGCGGCAGCGAAGTCCGCAGTTGGGGCGGACGCGTCGAAATCATCCCGCTGACGCCCGGTTGGTCGACAACGGCAATTGAGTCCCGCTTGCGACAGGGCTGACCGTGCGATGTCTGTTCGCGGCCGTACTGCTGGCTGCAATTGCGACACCAGCGCTTGCGAATGACGCCGTCACCAGCCTGACAACATCCGTATCTGGCCCCGGCTGGACACGCGACCGGGTGCTCCAGCGCGGCATCTCCCTGTCAGCCGGCGATCCCTTCGATGCGCGACGGCTATGGGAAGATCTTGCGCGCCTGCGCAACAGCGAGCTGTTTCAGACCGTCACGGCCACGGTATCGAAGACGAGCGACGGCGTGGCACTTGCGGTCACCGCAACCGACCGCTTCTCTCTGATTCCTGTATTCGAGCCAACCTTTGGCGGTGACGTGTTCCAGGTGACCGCGGGTCTGCGGGACGCCAACTTTCTCGGTCTCGCCCAGGACATGACCCTGTATGGTGGACTCTTTGCGCGCGGAGACGTTCGCGGACCGATCGTCGGCGGCCAGTGGATCCATCGACAGATCGCCGGACGGCATACACTGGCGGTTATCGCAGACCTGTCCCAGACCGATGCGCTGTTCTTCGACGCAGCCGGACGCACCGTCGAGAGCTACGATGTGCGTTCGGCAAGCGGCCTGTTACAGGGCATATTGAAGTCGAAGCGCGGACTGGAGCCAGGTGCATATACCGGCTGGAGCGGACGCTGGGCCGACGCGGTCATTCCCTCGACGACAGGTACCGCCGCGGTGCCGGCGGTGCGGCAGGACATCCTCCTTGGCATGACACTGCGTTTGGGTTCTGTCGATTACGACGCGTTCCTGTACAACGGGTGCGACGTGGTTTTCGATCTCGTACAACGGATCCGGGTGCGTGGTGGGCGTGGCTATCCGGCCCTGACCGTCCAGGGACGTGCGTTCAACCGCCCGTTACCCTGGCTGAATCTTGCGGCCCGCGTTCGTATTGCCGGCAGACTCAACGAACAGAGGGCAGATGATCTCGCCTGGGGTGGCTTCAGCGAGGTTCGCGGCATCGCCTCGGGACGCCTGCGCGGCCGACTTGGCGCGCTGGTCAACGCCGAGGCTCGCGCTACGATCGCCCGTCGCCTGTGGAATACCTTCTTCATCCAGACTGCGGTGTTTTGCGATGGAGCTGCCACAAGGCGATCGTTGCGCGGATCGCGCGCAGCCGATGCCGCCGGAAGCTGCGGACTCGGATTTCGCGGAAGCATCCATCAGCTTGCCGGTGTTTTTGGTCGTATTGATCTGGCGTTTGCGATCGACTCAGCGGGCGTACACCCGGGCATCAATTTTGGTGTGCGTCAGTTTTTCTGACGAGTGCCTCAGCTCAATTTCTTAAGCAGAAAGTCCTTGAGCAGATCCATATCATCCGCGGCACCGGGGGGCTCTGCGGGCGCAGCAGCCGTTGTTCCGGTCGATTCTTGCGGTATCCCCAGGTAGCCCGCTTCGCAGCGGTACACGGCTTCGCCCAGGATCAATGACTGTTCGGCCAGCTCCCCCCCCTGCTCCCGAAGCTCCTGATGCGTGACCACCTTCCCGACCAGACCGCTGTCTCCGTCGCCGGCCTCGATGTCGACGATGCGATACGCCGACTGCACCTTGTAACCGGGAACCGGGTCGCCACTGATCTTGAGGATGTCCTCGCTGAGATCAACACGGTCCACCGCCATCAGTTCTTCCAGCAGCGGCAGCGGAAAAAAGACTTCCGGGCGAACACCTTTGATGTCGGTGGCCGTAACCCCCTCCATCCGCGTCTCCCCGATCAACGCCCCGTGCAGGTCTGCATGAGAAAGATCTGCGCCACGTAAATCGGCCTGTCGCAAGTCGGCGCCCACCAGACGGGTGTGCCGCAGATTTGCATTTTGCAGATTGGCGCCACGGAGATTCGCCCGCCCCAGATCCGCATAGCGCAAACGCGCGCCAGCCAGGTTGTGTCCCGACAGGTCGATCCCACGCAGATCGGCACCAGCCGCGTCCATATCACCAAGCGGTGCGCCGGCCGCGATCAGTGCGATCAGTTCATCCTGATTCTGGATCTTTTTCACGCGAGATTCAATCCGACTTCCGATTGCGGGTACCGCCCGCGGCACTTGGCGCCACGTCGTCTGCTGCGTTCATTGTAACTTGCCTGTAGCGGGCACCGTAACAGATTCCGCCGGAGACCGTGGCCGCCGGCGGAGGATTGCGCGTTGCCTTGTCGATCGTCCCTCAGGGAATCAGATCAAG
>RFIY01000113.1 GCA_003695505.1 Candidatus Dadabacteria bacterium
GGTGTGATGGGCGACGAGCCGGATATGGTGCGCAAGCTCAAATTCGGTCAGTTGCAGATGGTCGGTGTGACCGTATCGGGCATCGCGCAATTGCTGCCCGAAATGCTGGTGCTCAATCTGCCGTTCCTGTTCAACAATTACGACGAAGTCGACTACGTCGTCGGCAAGATGAAGCCGACGTTCGAAAAGATCGCCGAAGATCGCGGCTTGTATCTGTTTGCGATGCTCGACTCGGGCATGATCACGGCGTACTCGAAAAACCTCGTCAAGACGGCGGACGAGTACATCAAGCAGCGCGTCTGGATCTGGAATGCCGACCCGATCGCGGTCAAGCTGGCCGAAGTGCTGGGTGTCAACAGCGTCATGCTGCCTGTTCCCGAGGTGCTGACGTCGCTGCAGACCGGACTGATCGACACGATGTTCTCGAGTTCGACGGCACTCGTCGCGTTGCAGTGGCAGACGCAGATGAAGTACTGGTACCCGATCACGGTGCGCTACGATCCGGCCGCGATGGTCGCGACCAAAAAGATCTGGGACAAGGTATCGCCAGAGAACCGGCCGAAGTTTGAAAAGCTCAACGAAGAACTGGTCCAGGAATTCCTGCGGCCGTTTATTCTCGACCTGCGCAAGACCGAAAAGCAGATCGACGAAGATCTGGTTCGTGAGGGGCATGTCAAGCGTGTCGAATTTGATCCGAAAAGCGTCGAGGCCATGCGCAAGAAAGCCATGGCGACCTGGCAGGATCTTGCCGGTCAGCTCTATCCGCAGGAATTGCTCGATCAGGTGCTCGGCCTGCTCAAGGAGTACCGCGCGGCACATCCGGCACAATAATTCCCCCCCCAAGAAAGAAACCGATCGAACAACGGCCGGCGCAGCAGCGTCGGCCTTTTTTTGTCCTTTGATTCGCGGGGGATCGTCTCCGAGCTCGGACGGCGCGCGATCAGCGCCCTCGTGAATGATGCGGATCAGCGCTGCATGTTCAGGGACCAGTCATAGTCGCTGTAGCGAATCCGCGGCGGGCGTCCCCGTTCCCGGGTGCCGTGCCTGACCGGCTTTGGTGCGTAAGCCAGCAGCCATTCCAGACGCTGAGCGCGGCTCCGTCCAAAATCACGCGCGTACCACAGGAAGATCGGTGAGATGACCCAGGTGTGTGATGCCGGATCGTAACGATGTGTCCGGCGGCACGCCAAAAAGCGCCGCATCTGATCGGTCAGTTGTTCCTCGAGGCACTCGTCTCGATACAATTCCGCACGCAGGGGCGGGCAGCTCACGGCCGCACAGACAAGCGCCGCGTGAATTCTGGGTTCGGCGAACTGCTTGCGCAGGATGCGGTGCTCGATATCATTCAGTGTCAGGTTTCGGCCTGCGACCGCAAAACGCTCCCGATCCCACACCGTCTGCTTGAGGGCGACGGCGACGGGCAGGGGCCGAACCCTGTGCAATTCACCGAGCGAGCGGATTGGCCAGTGATCACAGACGAGCGCGAGTGTCAACAGGTTGTATGCATTGATCCAGAACGCCGGTCCGGCCGGATCCTGAGGCCAGGTTTGTTCTGCGAACGCCTGGATCGCACGGGCGCAGGCGCCTTCCCTGACGAGCGCATCGTAGTTGACGAAGCCGTCATCGTCGATCTGCGGGCGCAACCGCGCCTCGGTATGCTCGAAAGGATCCACTCAGGCAGACGCGACGAGGCCGGATAACCGCAGCGCGACGGACGGCCGCTCGGCGGGGGTGCCAGCTGCGCCACAATGATAGAGGGCGACAGCGGATTCGAATCTGTCATGATGCTGTTCCAGCCACGTTCGCGCTTCAAAACGCTGGCCGGCTGCAAACGGTTTGCGAAAAAACACGTCCAGTTCCCGAAAACGGAGGCGATCCAGGGGCGCATCGCAGTGTCGCGCAAACGCGCGGGCACAGCGAGTTTGTGCGTCGTCCAGATAGACGATCGTGTTGACATGGTGGTTCATGTCGGTCTGGTTGATGTGAAACCAGTCCTGTTCGACCTGCTCGGGAGCGCGTGATGGCAGCCACTGTTCGGCGGGTTGTAGCACCGGGGCATCGTCAGGGTATGTGTGGGGCACGAGTGCCTTCAGGCGTTCGGGTATTTCCGTCAGTCGTCTTTCCTGCGGCGGCGCGAAGGGGCGGGTCAGGGCAATCCAGTATTCGCCCCGCGCTGCCGTCGCGTCATCATCGGTGACGAGCTCACAGGTGCCACCCAGATGGATGCGGCGCAGGTTGGCCGCGGTTCTGTCTTCCTGCACATAGAGGCGCACTTCGGTGCGTCGCTGCAATGGCTGACCGACCTTGACCCGCGCTCCGGTCGTGCGATAACGGAGGACGTGGTTGATTGGAATGATGCCTGACTCGCGCTGCTCGGCAAACGGCCATTGCGCCTCGAACAATCGGTAGATGGCCTCGCCCATGCTGGTGTTGAGATGCGCGACGATCAGTTCATCTGCCTGATTGACCATGTCCCAGCGGGCAGGACGCGCACTGAGGTCGGTCAGCGCATCCAGTCGTGTCCGCGCCGTTGGTGTCATGTCGCCGTATGGCCCCGTTGGCGCCGCAGCTCACGCAGCGCGATGTCGGTGCGGTACTGGGCGCCAGGCCAGGCGACGCGTTCGACGACGCCGTAGGCGCGCGCACGAGCCGTTTCGATGTCCGCGCCGCGGGCGGTTACACCCAGGACGCGCCCACCTGCGGTGACGATGCGTCCGCGGTCCAGTTTCGTGCCGGCGTGAAAGATGACGACATCCGGGTCATCGTCCGGCAATTCGGGAAGCTCGACACCCGTACGAACCGTGCCCGGGTAGCCTTCGCTCGCGAGAACGACGCAGATCGTGTACCCATCATGCCATTCAGGCTCCGGGGCGTCCGAGAGGCGTCCGTCGGCCGTCGCCATCAGCAGTGGGGCGAGGTCGCTGGCCAGATGGACCATCAATGGCTGGCATTCAGGATCACCGAAGCGCACGTTGTATTCCAGCACGTATGGTTCGCCATCGACGATCATCAGACCGCAGTAGAGGACCCCGCGGTAATCGATGTTCTCGGCGCGGAATCCGGCGACCGTGCGCTCCAGTACCTCGGTTCTGATCCTTTGCCAGAGCGTTTCATCGACGAGGGTCGTCGGTACATAGGCGCCCATGCCGCCCGTGTTGGGGCCGGTATCGCCGTCACCGATGCGTTTGTGGTCCTGGCTGGGGGCCAGCGGGACGATCGTTTCGCCGTCGACGAGCGCGAGGATGCTGACTTCTTCCCCCTCGAGGCAAGATTCGATCAGGATGCGCGTGCCAGCATCGCCAAATTGCCGCCGCACGAGCATGCTGTCGATCGCCTGCTCTGCTTCCTCTACCGTTGATGCGACGACGACGCCCTTGCCCGCCGCGAGGCCGTCTGCCTTGACGACAATGGGCGCGCCCCGTTCGCGAACCCAGGCCCGCGCTTCGTCAGCATCGGAAAATACAGCAAAATCGGCGGTGGGAATGCCATGGCGTGCCATGAATTCCTTGGAAACGATTTTGGATCCCTCGAAGCGGGCGCCCGCGCTACCGGGGCCGAATACTGCCATGCCCTCGTCACGCAACGTGTCGGCCAGGCCGGCGACCAGGGGCGCCTCGGGGCCGATCACGACAAGATCGACCCCCGCCTGCCGCAGACGAGCGCCGAAATCGGCGTCGAGCGGATCCGTCCCTGGCCAGGTGGGGCCGACGTTGATCCAACCGGCATTGCCCGGGATGCCGATGACTTCGTTGACTTCGGGGCTTTGCGCCAGTTTCCAGCCCAGTGCGTGTTCGCGGCCCCCACCTCCGATCACGGCAATCTTCATGGTGACGATACTCCGTAGATGTCTCATAGTGATGGATTCCATTGTACTGATTGTCCGACCGTGATTCCGTGCGGCACGATAAATGACGTTTGGACTGTCCGAACATCCATCTGTTTCATCCGCAGATACAGGGTGCGAATGCTCGAGTTCTGGCAAACGTTCATGCTGGTCAACGCCGTGTGCCTCGTTGGCACGGCGATCATTGCCATTCTCGACCACCTGTTTTACCCGCCGCTGCCGGCGGGTGCTTCCGCCGAACACCGCCACGAGCAGCCTCGGCCGCGGGTGACGATCCTGATCCCGGCGCGCAACGAAGAAGCCAATATCGAAGGGTGCGTGCTCAGCGCGTTCAACCAGACCTATCCAGATCTGGAAGTGATTGTTGTCGATGATAACTCGACGGATCGTACCGGAGATCTGCTCCGCGAGCTGGCGGCAGTCGACGATCGCCTCACCGTGGTCGAGGGGCAGCCGCTGCCCGAGGGATGGATAGGCAAAGGCTGGGCGCTGTATCAGGGGCACCAGAAGGCAACGGGGAAATGGATCATGCTGCTCGACGCGGATGTCCGCCTCGAACCCTGGGCCGTGGATCAGCTCGTCGCGCGCGCGGAGCGTCAGAATATCGATTTTCTCAATCCCTATCCGTATTTCGTCAACGTGTCGTTCTGGGAAAAGGTCATGCAACCGCTGCTGTGGGGCATCGTCCGGATCCGCTTTCCGCTGATCTTCGTGAACCAGCGTCTGACGCGCCGTAATCCGGCATTCGCGATGGCGTTTGGCCCCTGTATTCTTGTGCGCAAGGAGTCCTACGACGCCGTGGGCGGGCACCGGCATGTCGCGATGGACATTCTCGAGGATGTCGCGCTGGCGAAGCTGATGCGCAATCGCGGCTACCGAACCTGCGTACTCAATGGTAAGAATCTGCTGCGTGTGCGTATGTATCACAACCTGCGCGAGCTGATGGATGGCTGGGGCAAGACGGCCTACGGCGCGATGGGCTACAACCTGCCGTTGATGCTTGCCGCGGTGTTTGGGCTGACCTTCGCGGCGGCTCAGCCCTTTGCGACGCTCGCCTGGGGGGCAATCACCGCGAACCAGACCTGGATGTCGCTCGGGCTGTTTCAGGTTCTGGGCGTGATGTGGCGCCGTATCCTCGATCACAACGAAAACGATTTCCCGCTCTGGACGATTCTGCTCCATCCAGTCGCGATTATGGTCGTGCTGTATATTCAGCTCCGCGCCGTCTGGCAGTACTACTTTGGTGCATATCGGTGGAAAGACCGGCAGTACCACAAGCCGAAACCGGCGTCTACGAAGTAGACTGTTTGACATATGACGGAAACCACGACAACGTTCTGCAGGATTTGCGAAGCGCTGTGTGGCCTCGAGGTCGATGTTGACGGCGGTCGGATCGTCGACGTGCGGCCCGACGCTTCCCATGTCGCCACGCAGGGGTTTGCCTGCATCAAGGGGCTCAATCAGCATCGGATGTACGCGTCTCCGGATCGCCTCCGGCGCCCCCTGCGGCGTGATGGCAGATCATTCCGCGAGGTGTCGTGGCAAGAGGCGCTCACGGACATTGGGAAGCGCGTGCGCCGCATCCGACGGCGAGATCCCGATGGCGTTGCCATGTACGTCGGTACCGCCGCGGGTTTCTCGATGCTGCACCCGGTCTTTGCACAAGGGTTCATGAAGGGCATCGGGTCCCGGAGCATTTTCAGTACGGCGACCCAGGACTGCGCGAACAAATTTGCGGTGGCCACGCATATCTACGGCTTTCCGTTCATTCAGCCGATGCCCGATATCGAACGGACGCGATTGCTCATCGTCGTTGGCGCGAATCCAGTTGTCTCGAAGTGGAGTTTCGGGCAGGTGCCGCACCCGCTGCGCAAATTGCGCGCGATCCGGGAACGTGGGGGACGGATCGTGGTCGTCGATCCGCGGCGGACGGAAACCGCGAAGCTGGCGGACGACTGGTTGCCGATTCGCGCCGGCAGCGATCTGGCCTTCTATCTCTCGTTTCTGCATGAGCTGTTGCGTCTTCAGCCGGATCCGGATCCCGGGACTGCACCGCATCTCGCGGGTATCGAAACAGTGCGTGATCTGGCGAAAGGCTGGCCGGCGGAGCGGACCGCGGCGGTCACGGGGATCGACGCAATGTCCTTGCGGGCACTTGTGCGGGCCTTCGTCGAGACTGACGCGGCCGCGCTGTACAGTTCGACCGGCGTCAACATGGGCGGCCAGGGTGCCCTCTGCTTCTGGCTTCAGGAAGCCATCAATGCGTGGGCAGGCAAGCTTGACCGGCCCGGGGGCGTCGTCGTCGGTCAGGGCATCATCGACTTCGCGGCGTTCGGGCAGCGGACGGGCATGTTCGTGCAGCCGCAGCATTCCCGGTTCGCCGGCCTGCCGACGGTCAACGACGCGCTGCCGGGCGGGATTCTCGCCGATGAAATCCTGACGCCCGGCAAAGGGCAGATCCGTGCACTGTTCGTGACCGGCGGCAACCCACTACTGACCATGGCCGACAGCGAGCGTCTGCGGCGCGCCTTTCGGCAGCTCGACCTGCTCGTGACCGTCGATATCTATCGCAACGAGACTGGAGAGCTGGCCGACTACATTCTGCCCGCGACGTCGCCGTACGAGCGCCCCGACCTGCCGTTCGCGTTTCCGCTGCTGATGGGCATGCAGACCGCACCCTACCTGCAGGCGACGCGCGCGGTCGTGCCGCCACCGGGCGAGGCCAGAGATGAAGCGACGATTTATCTCGACCTGGCGCGCGCCTGCGGCGTCTCACTCTTTGGTTCCAGGATCGCGCAGGCGGCGCTCGAGGCGATGGCCGCAGTTGCCAGCCGCCGCGCGGGCCGCCGCACGCTGCCGCTCGAGACATTGCTCAGTGGCGTTCTGCTGGCGGCGCGCCAGCCGTCGTTTGGCCAACTGCTGCGCCAGCGGCACGGTCTGCGGCGGCAGGAGGAGGTGGCCGGTACCTTTCTGGGGCAGCGCATCGCGACACGGTCCGGCAAGATCGAGCTGGCGGCACCCGAAATGGTTGACCGCGCCCGCTCGATCGAGCGCTGGTTTGCGCAGGAACAGCGTCGTATCGGCGAACTGCGCCTGATCACGCGACGGCATCCGAAAACGCACAACTCCTGGACGCACAACATCGAGGCGTTCATGACGGACCGGTTCCGCGAGAACCACCTCTACATGCACCCGGAAGACGCGGCCCGACTCGGACTCGTCGACGGACAGACCGTCGACGTGACCTCCGCGACGGCAACCGTACGCCTGCCGGTCGAGCTGGATACCGACTTGCGGCCGGGCACCGTTGCGCTGCCGCACGGCTGGGGCCACCAGGTCGCACCCGGGCTGCGCGTGGCGTCGCGCACGGCCGGCGTCAATGTCAACCTGCTGGCAGGCAGCGGCGCCGCAAACGTCGAGCCGGTGTCAGGGATGAGCCGTTTGACCGCGATCCCCGTTCAGGTCCGCCCGGCGGCGGGTCCACGTAACACGGCAAGCTGGTCGGGAATCTGAGGCGTGTACCGGGGACGGGGCGCGCTGCGTCACCCGCCCTTTTTCAGCAGCTCCTGCAGCAGGCGGTCGGCGTCTGATCTGGACAGCGCCCGGTCGGTCGAGCCGCCGAACTGGAACCAGTCGCAGCGGTTCGCGGCTTCCTTGTCATAGACCGGTTCGATGTTCGGTTCGTTGCAGTCGTGCGGCTTGCCCGGAGCGTAGTGGCGGCACTGCACGCAGGCGTGCAGCGGGCGTCCGCAATGATCGCATTCGTCACGAAACGTGACCCGGTCACGTTCGATCGTGCCGCCGCAGAAATGGCACTTGCCGGTAATCATCGCGTCAGAAAAGCGTTTTTTCGACTTCGGCGGCGAGGGCTTCGGCCTGCTTGTCGGCGTCGGTCATGGTCATGCTGATCTGCCCGTTGAAGATCGCACCTTCGTCGATGACCAGTCGTCCGGTTGTCAGCTCGCCGTCGAAGCGGCTCGTCGCGCGCAGGCGGGTCAGGCCGAGTGTCGTGAGTTTGCCGGTAAATGTGCCCGATATATCCGCCTCGCCGACGGTTACCGTGCCATTGACGCGGCCTTCTTCTCCGACGAGCAGCGTGTCATCGGACAGGATTTCTCCTTCGAAACGGCCGTCGATACGGACGACGCCTTGAAACGTCAGCTTGCCTTCGAACGCCGAGCCGCTGTCGAGAAAGGCGTTCAGCGCGCCGTGTTGCGCGACGTACTGTGTCGGTTTTTCTTCGGTTGTACCCCAGGCCATCTGAACCTCCCGTCAGCGGCGCAGCATGCGCGGATCGATGCCGCCGGGCATCTGTCCGCCGAGCATGTTCTGCAGCGCGGCCATTGGTGACCGCGAGATACGTTTCATCAGTTTCTGCATCGTCTGGAAGCGCTTGAGCATCCGGTTGACTTCGCCGATACTCGTGCCGCTTCCCATGGCGATGCGCTTCTTGCGGCTGTTGTTGAGAATTCGCGGATTGCGGCGTTCGAGCGGCGTCATCGAGCTGATCATGGCGCGTGTGCGCTTCATTTCGGACTCCGCGACGCTCAGATCGCGTACCTGCTTGAGCAGTTGCTTGCCGCCGGGCATCATCTTGAAAATCGACTCCAGCGAGCCGAGGTTGCTCATCATTTCGAGCTGGCGCCCGAAATCTTCGAGGTTGAACTTTGCCGAAAGGAACTTCTCGGAGAGCTCCTCCGCTTCTTCGCGGTCGATCGCCTCATCGAACTTTTCGGCCAGCGATTCGATGTCTCCCAGGTCGAGCAGGCGGCGGGCGATGCGTGTTGGATCGAACGGCTCGAAATCGGATGCCTTTTCGCCCACGCCCATGAATTTGACCGGGATGCCGGTTCGCGCGCGGACGCTCAGCACCGCGCCGCCGCGTGGGTCCGCGTCGACCTTGGTCAGGATCATTCCGGACGGGCGTACCGCCTCGACGAAACGCTCGGCCGTTTGCACGGCGGTCTGGCCGGCCATGGCGTCCATGACATAGAGGATTTCCTGCGGGCGCAGCTTGTCGCGTAGCTGAGTCAGCTCACGCATCAGCTCCTGATCGATGGCCAGGCGGCCGGCCGTGTCGAAGATAACGACATCGACCTTCTGCTTTTCCGCGGCCTTGAGTGCCGCGCGAGCGACCTTGACCGGTTTCTGTCGGGCATCAGTATCCCAGACCGGAATATCCAGGTCGCGCCCGAGAATCTGTAGCTGCTCGATCGCGGCCGGACGTTTGACGTCGAGCGGGACGAGCATGACGTTCTTTTTCTGAGTCCGTAAATGTTGCGCCAGCTTGCCGACGCTCGTTGTTTTGCCGGTACCCTGAAGACCGACGACCATAACGGCGCTTGTGCCGGAGCTTCGCAGACGCAGGGGCTCGGCCTGGCCGCCGAGAATGCGGGCAATTTCCTCTTCGAGGCCCGTCAGAAATCGTTCGGATGCCGGGCGGCCCTCGTCATCGGGCCGGCTGAGCCGGTTTTCGAGGCGTTCGATCAGGTCGCCGACGACATCCGGGTGGGCGTCGGCATCGAGCAGCCGGTCGCGGATCGTCTCGATGAAGGCATGTCGTGTCGAATCATCGGCGCGGCCACCAAGAGCCGAAAGCGCGCCGGTCAGTCCTTCTGTCAATCGTTCGAACATGGGTTTTGTCGGTCTGCCTGTCGCCGTCGGGTTGGGCCGGCAACGCGCTCGCGTGCGCCCCGGGTGCCCGATACGGCATGATAATTCGGGCGATGAATATGCGAACTTCCATTGTAGAGGATGCGCGAACGCGATGCAGCCTCCTGGTCGCGATCGTCGTCGTGGCTGCGACGACGGCGTGCAGCGCGCCGGCGGATCCCCGACATCAGCGTCCAGGGTCGGAACAGGCCATTGGGCCGTTGATGCCGTCGGTTACGGCGGTCACGTTCGATGGGGATACGGTCTCTGTCTGGTTCGACCACGCGATGGATCAGGTATCCGCAGCCAGCGCGACAACATTGTATCGTTTGACCAAACACGCTGTGCGTGACCTGCTCGCCGGCGCCGAGGAAGTCACGGTCGAGAAGCGCTGGAACGGGGATACGCAATTGCTGCTCAACTGGCCGCTGTCGCCGGCAGATTATGTCGTGCATGTCGCCGAAACCGCGGCTGCGCGGACCGGTCGGTTGCTGGATGGGCTGTCGGGTCGGGGGGTGACCGGCGGGCTGCATCGGCTCGATGATGATCTGCTGGCGGCGCCGTCGGCATATCAGAGTCTGGTGTTGCACCTCGGAGAAGGCGTTGAACGGTTTGAGGCGTTGCCGTCCATGCCGGAGTTGCGGCTCGCGCGTGTTGATGCCTGGGCGCCCGGATCCTCTGCCGGCGTTTATGACAGTTATGTTGGCACGGTCTGGCGCGCAGGGACGGCGCGCGTGTTGTCTCCGCCGCTTCTGGCGACTAGCGCAGGACTGCGGCTCTGGTTCGATTCCGCCGCGGGCGGCATGTACGGTCTCCCGTCACCGGGTGGCGTGCCGACGCGTGTTGCGTTGCGTGACGACAATGGGTTTCCGGTACGGATCATTTCGGTGTCGATGTCGAAAAACCTGGCCGTGTCGCTCGACCCATCTCAGGCCGTCAGCGCGGTCAGCGGTCTGACGATAACGGTCGAGGGTGGTCCCCAGGTGCGCATGGATCAGTTTCGCAACAGCGACGACGTCCTGTGGCTGATTGCAGGCAGCGAAGCTGCGCCAGACGTTGTGACGGGCCGTATTCGCGAATGGGATGGAACCGTGCGTCGGATCACACTGGATCCGACGCAATATACGTTTGACGGTATGGGGTATGGTACGACCGTACAGACGGATCGCATCTGGCCGGCCGGTCTGCTCGATGGCGGATTCGATCTGGTCTATCCTGGTGGCCGGACGCCGGTGCTCGCGGCGACCGACACCGTTCTGACGGTTGGCGCCCCGGTTACGGCGGCCTGCACGCCATGTCAGGTCGAGCTGGCCCGGCTCGAACAGCGGCTTGCTCCTGGTGATGACGTTCTGATCACGTCGGCCTCCTGGTATGTCCGGTTTACGGAGCAGCCACAACCGCGCCGCCAGCACGTACTCGTCGTGAACGAAGATGGCCAGTTGCGGTCTGTTCTCGGTACGCCGTTTCGTGATCTTGAGCGAGACGGTGACGATGAGTCGGCCGTCGCGGACGATGCGCTGGTGCTGGAACTGTCGTTCGCCGGGACGGACGACCCAGTGCCCCCGTCTTCACGAATCAACGATGGATCGCTGTATCGCACGGTCTGGGATGCGGCGGCGCTCGACTGTCTGGGACGTGACGACGCGCCGAATTGCGTCCTCGAAGTGGCCGAGTCCGGTTGTCCTGCGGTGCCGGCGGCGCTCGCGTTTTCACTGTATACCGCCGACGGTGGGCCAGGCTCTTTTGGCACCAGCGACCTGGTCAGCGGCGATGGCCTGGCACAGGATGACGTTCTGATTGCAGATGGCGCCGGGCGTCTGCTCGGTAGCCACCTGGAGACCCGGACGGTCGTCAATTCGACCAGTAGCGGCGCGTTCGCGACCACGGTGATCGATGTGGCGCTGGTCGAGCGTGAGGCTTCCGGATGTTTGCGCGGTTTTCAACCTGGTGACAGGCTACGCATTCGTCACGGCATCGAGACGGTCGCCGTCGTCGATCCGCCAACGATCGACGGTGACGGCGACGGCCTTGCGGAGGCCTCGTCGGCAGATGACTGGATCGGCGTCTATGATGACGATACACACGTCTTTGAACCGCTCGTTCGGCATCCGCGGATTCCTTGACTATGGGACAGGATCCGAGCGACGTACACATGCTGTCTGGAGGCTCATCGTGACAATCCGACGACGGCTGCGCACGCTGGCTGCGGTGGCCGGCGCCGTCCTGTTCAGCGGCACCGGGATGGCTGCGGCCGGGGAGCCCTGGCTGCCGGTAAGCAACTTCCGGGATCCAACGACGATCCGTGAACTGGCATCCGGGTGGATCCTCAGTGATGTCGATGCCGGCGCGGATCCTGTGCTGGCATCACCGCAGACGACGTCCACCGTCTGGGCGCGTGGCATTGCTGCCGACGGTACGCCCGGTCTGCGAGTCGGGATCGATGTTCCTTCTGGCGAGGGGGCCATCAATGTCCGATTGCGGGTCAGTCGCGAGCAGCAACGCGAGGTTCGCGGCACGCTGCTGGCCTCGGAGCGGGATGTCGATCTCGACGGATTTACGGATCTGCTCGAATGGGGGCGGCGCGTGGAACTGGTCGGCGAGCCGCGGACATCCGACGACCTGGCGGCGCGGATCGCGATCCGCATGCCCAGTTGGGGCGTTGGTGCATCGATCGCCTGGGTACGGGCGCAGGTGGATCCGGTCAGTGCCCTGTTTTCATTTCCGAACACGTCGGCGAGTCTGGCCGCGACGGCTGAGTCCCTCCAGGTTTACGATCTCCAGTCCGGGGCGCTGGCGCTCGACCGCAGCCAGTCCAGCGTGTTGCGGCAGTCGGGGCAGGTCCTGCGAACTGGCCTCGATGCCGGTTTTCGTGGCGAGCTGATTGGTCTGGCGCTGGGGGTTGCGCTGGTGCAGCAGCGGGACAGGGACCAGGCCCAGGGGACGCAACGTTTCCAACCGGCCGGGGGATCACTGGAGCTGGCCGCCGACCGGGACCTGACACAGCAACGCCTCGGATTTGCGTTTGCGTGGCGAATCGATGGGAAGCACGACGCCGGCCCGGGACGTTTCGCACGCTGGACGCTAGGTGCACGCTGGCAGCAGCCCTTTTCCGAGAAGTGGTCGGGTAGCGAAGTGTTGACACAGTTGAGCAATGATGGTGTTGCCGAGGTGCGCGATGAGTGGGTTCGTGAACGTTCGCTGCTGTCGCAGAAGGCAAACGATGTGGAGGTTCGCGGTGGCGTCGGTGTCACCGATGAGGGGCCGCTGTTTCGCTACGGTTTTGGCGCCGACGCACGTTTTTCGCGCGCCGTGGCGACACGGCGATTTCGTGACAACCTGACCTATCGGATCGATGACCCCGGAGCGGCCAACGAGCGCCCGGCATCGCTGCTGCGCGCCGAAGGGGCCGGTGACTGGCGGGCCCACAGCGAAAACTGGGAAGCCGAGTACGCGATCTCCGGTGGCGGACGGTATGCGGTGACCAGGTATCTTGGCATCTTGCTGGGCAGCCGTGTTGGTTACCGGCACGGCCGCTCCGATCTGGTTCAGGCGCTCCAGTCGAGTACGCCGATTGCCGGTGAGCGAACCACACAGCCGAATGTCATTGATGTCGTCGAGCTTCCGTACACGAGCTTCGAGGTCGTGGATGAAGCGAGGCAACGGTTTGCCGGAACGTTTGTCGATGTTCGCGCGGGGTTGGCTTTCCACATCAATCGCGCGGATATCACGACTGCCTTCGCGCTGGAGGATGCGAAGAATACGATTGTTTCGGTCGAAGGGGTCTGGCGCTGGTGAGGTGGCTTGCGCTGGTGTTTGCCTGCGCTGTGTCGGCATGTACGGTCGATGGCGTACTCGACGCCTCGGCGCCAGACGTGCCGGAAGGCGTCACCGGTCGGATTCGCGACGTGCGTCCTGAAGTCCGTTCTGTCGTGTTTAGCAGGAATCCTGACGGCCTTGTGGATGTGATTGTGCAATTTTCCGTGCCAATGGACAGGTTCAGCGTCGAGGCTGCGATTGCGGTGCTTGCGGCTGAGCAGACGGTATATGGCCGTAACGACGGTACCGCCATCGAACCGGAAGGCGCCTTCCGTTGGCGTGAAGACAGCGCCGAGGTGCTGTTCCAGGTGCAGGGCGACGATCGCCCACTTGTGCTGGTGATTGATGCTAGCGCGCGTGGACAGAACGGTCTCGAGATCGATGGCGCGGCGGACGAGCGGGCCGAAAATGGCGAAAGTTTTCACCGTTTCGAGGATGACGGCTTCGTCGCGCCGGCGACATATGTCAGCTTGCCGTTTTACCCGCAGGGTACGACGGGCCTCGACACGCATCCTCAGTTTTTGCTGTCGAGGTCGCGTCCGGGATTGCGGTGCCGACACGCGCAGCTCGGTGATCTGGCCTCCGGGGGCGCATCTCTCGGCACGATGGCTTCTGACGGTCAGGTCGCGTGTGAATTGTACGACCGGCGCAGTGTTCCGCAGCGGAACGGTATCGCCGAGCGCAAGGCTCGACAATTGTTTGACCCGGCGGCCGTTCCCGAGGCCCGTTTTATTCAGGACGGAGTCACCGTGCCTGCGGAGGTCACTCTCGGCCAGGCGGGGCTGCCGGTGGGGACGTTTCGCGTGCTGGCAACTTCGGAAGGGGCGTCCCTGCGGGTTGCGTCGGCGTCTTTCACCACAACGTCGCCAGCCGGTGACGTGCTCTTTGCGGTTCCGGCACAGCGCGATGCGCCGATATGGCCCGTGACCGCAATCGTCGCGCCGGACGTCATCTGGTTCGCGGTGACCCAGGCGACGGGCGTGGCCGACAGCACGGATGTGCCGGAACAGCTCGTCGATGTGCCGGGGGCTGCCTGGGTGGCCAGTGAATTCGACGGGCAGTGGTTCGTGCGGGAAGACAATGCCCGTTTCGTAGTTGCAGATAACGGAGGATCGACGCTGCGCTTCGCCAGTAAAGTCGACTGTGTCTTGTGTGGCTATCGGATCGAAACGCGCACTGCAGGCTACTACGCGGCCGGCAATCCAGATCGTAATGGACTGAGACTGACGTCGGATCAGCTACAGATCCGCCCATCGTCTCCGCTCGCGCCAGGGACGTGGCGGCTCGAGATCGAGGGCGGCCGCGATCTGCTGGGGCTGCAACTCACGGATGGTGTGCGTGATGGCGACGAGATTTCGGTGATCCGGGACGACGTCATCGAATACACGGTTGTTGTCGAGGGAGAGTGAAGGGGGACAGAAGATGACCAGGCAGCGAAATGACGTCTTGTTGATCGGACTGGATGCCGGGGAAGCGGCCCGCCTGACGTCCGTAGGAAAGGCACTGGGCGTCGATGTCGGGGCCCTTTCCAGTCCATCTGATGCTGAAATCCTGCTCGATTCACGATCATTTCAGTTGATCGTTGCCGCAGGCGAGGACGCCCGTCAATTGCTCCCGGATGCCCGTGCCTGGAAGGAACGGATGCCCCTTGTCGAAATTATCGGCGTCGTGGAGCAGGTGCCCGACGTGGTGCCCGCCCCGCTCTTCGATGTGCTGTGCTATCCATTGCCCGGAGATGACGTGATCCGTGCCGTATTGCAACGGGCACTCCGCTACCAGAACGCGGTTGAGCGCAACAACGTGCTGTTCAGGCGCCTTCAGGCAACCGTACGGCGACTTGAGGCGGCGCAGCAGCAGGCCGCGGTGCTGGCGGCCGAGAATCGGCTTCTGCAGCGCGCGGTGGAAGACCACGCGCAAGATGCTGCAGCGTCTGCGGCAGAGACCGACATCCGCGAGGACGATGTGCTGACGAGCGCGCGATTGCAGCGATTTTTCGAGTCGCTGGCCGAAGCGTTCAACAAGGCGCTTGACTCGATGTTGTTCTACAGCAGCCAGGTGTTGCTGCAGTCGGATGGTTCCGAGGCCGCGCTCGCACTCAGTCAATGGATCGAGCGCGAAGTCAGCGAGCTGCGCACCGTGTATGAGGGGTTGATCCAGGAATACTATACGGAACTCGTGGTCGAGGATTGACCGTCGGAACCACGAAGCTGGCGTTCAGTGACCGGTCGTTGAACGACCGAACGCAAGAGGTTCATAGTTCTTCAGCGGCCGTATCCAGTATGGCGCGTCGTTTCGTGTAATGGTATTCAAGCTGCGGATTGTCGTAGCGCCAGGCCTGTCCGACCGGGCAGGCGTCGCGGATCCTCACCCAGTCCTGCCAGTCATCGCCGAAATCTCCGGTGTCGCGGACGGTCGCTTTGCTGCGTGCGCGCACCTGCTCCAGCGCATGCCGGCAGGGCTTCGTGCGGCAAGAATCACATGGACCGTCCATGTCGGACATCGTTGCTGGTGCGGATGGGGCGTTGACGTGACGGAGGATCACGACTGCTCGTAATGCAAACCAGGGGCCGTAGTCCGGATGGGCGGCAATCCAGGCCGGCCCGGCGGGTATGCCCGCGGCACTTGCCGCGTGGAGCAGCGAGGGCCGTTCGCCAACCGGGGCATGTCCCCAGTACCAGTCCCGTTCGGCCACGTCCGGGATGAGGCGGGTCAGTGTTTGCTCGACCCACCGATCGAACGGATCCGAACTGGCACGCAACGACGGATCGTGTTTCCAGGTCCGCAGGAATCGTGGCCAAGATGCCCGCGTATTGCCGAGCAGTACGGCGCACTGTCCAGGGGGAAGTCGGGTGACGAGACCCGGGGCCACGTCGGCGATGGCAGCATTATAATGATCGGTCTGAAACGGCAGGCAGACAGAGAATCCTTCCGCATCGAGTTGCTGTTGGCGCAGCACAGCAGCGGACATTACAATATGCCGGCCTCCCGGGACAGTTGCGTGATGACAGCCGTCGCCGTTGCGGGATTCGTGGCCAGCGGCACATTGTGGACATCACAAATGCGCATCAGCATCGATATATCCGGGTCATGCGGATGCATACCGAGCGGGTCGCGGAAAAAGATCACCGCGTCAATCTTTCCCGTCGCAGCCAGCGCGGCGATCTGCGCGTCGCCTCCCAGTGGGCCTGACAGCTTGCGCTCGACGCGCAACGACGTCGATTCGGCAATCAGCTTGCCGGTGGTTCCCGTCGTAATCAGGCGGTGAGGCTGAAGCTGCGCCTCAAAATCCTTGACGAAACTCACCATGGCGGCTTTTTTGCCGTCGTGGGCGATCAACGCGATGGCGCGACGTCCGGCTGGCGAGGCCATAGGGTTCTTCTCCTCTCGCGTGAGGCCGTGTCGGCCTGAGATCCCTTCTAAGATTGTCGCATACCAACCGGGGCGCCCTGCTAACATAATGCTCACAATGCGCCGCCACACTATATGCGAGTTCGATCTGGGTAATCCTGGGAGGACCCCGAGCCGGTGACAAACGCGAAGCCGTTCAGAATCCTGGTCGTCGAGGACGAACGTGACATCCTGGAAATGGTGACGTACAACTTGCGCCGTGAGGGCTTCCGTGTTCAGGAAGCGACGTCCGGGGAAGCCGCGATGCGGTATCTGGCTACGGACGACAACGTGGATCTTGTGCTGCTTGATCTGATGTTGCCGGGCGCGAGTGGATTTGAAGTCTGTCAGTTGTTACGGCAGGACCCGAAAACGGCACGGGTTCCGATCATCATGCTGACGGCCCGAGGAGACGAAACGGATGTCGTACGCGGCCTCGAGCTGGGCGCCGACGACTACGTCACCAAACCGTTTTCTCCGCGGGTGCTGATTGCGCGGGTTGCCGCGGTGCTGCGTCGGCGGGCGGCCCAGGCGCCCGGGCCGGATGAACCGCTGCGGGTCGGCGAGCTCTTTCTACATCCGGGCCGCCACGAAGTCACTGTGGCCGGCGAGCCCGTGCGGCTCACGCAGACTGAGTTCCGTACGCTGCATGTGCTGATGACCCGTGTGGGCTGGGTCTGTACACGCGCGCAGATCGTTGAGGCACTGCACGATGGCTTTACGGATGTCACCGAGCGCTCCGTGGACGTGCAGATCGTCGGTCTGCGACGCAAACTTGGTGCTGCGGGTGCGATCATCGAGACCGTGCGTGGCGTTGGCTACCGCATTGTTGATCCAGGGGACGCAGCGGAAGCGCCTGCAGGCGCCTGATCCGGGACGTGGCTGTCGCAGCACCGTCCGAGGCATACTGAACAGACACGGTGCAATCCTCTTATGCAGATCAGGTGAGCGACATCCAACGGACAGGACCTCTGGTGCCAGCGCTAGTTTCGACAGTGGCCGGAACGGTGTTCATCGTGACTGGGCAAATCGCCGGAGTCCCGGCGCTGGCCTGGGGCGCGCCAGTCTGTTTTGCCATTGGCCTTGTGGCGTCAGCGTTGCGGTACCAACGCACGATCCGCGCGGTGTCGACGGCGCTGGAAGCACCCGGACGGACGACGACGCTGCGGAGCCTGGGGCTGGACAGCCTGGCCGAGCAGATCGAGCGACTGACGCTGACGGTCAGCCAGCAGGCGCGCGACGTTCGTGACCAGAATCGCACATTGACACTTTTGCTGGATAATCTGGCGGATGGCGTGATTGCGACGGACCGATCGGGAGCAATCCTGACGCTCAACCGGTCGGCCTGTCGCCTGCTGGGCGCCGAACCGGCGCGACTCCTGGGTGCCCGGGTCCAGTCCGTATTGCGGCATGCGGCATTGCACGAGGCGCTGGATCAGGCGCTATCGGGCGACCCCGGTCCGGCGCAGACACTGGAGCTTGGGCAGCATGTACCCGGCTCGGGGCGGCGCGAGCTGCTCATCCGTGTCGCCGGCGTCCGCGGGCCCGACGACGTTTTGATGGCTGGCCTGCTCGTCCTGCGCGACGTGACCGATATGCGCCGACTCGAACAGCTTCGGCGCGACTTCGTCGCCAACGTGTCGCATGAACTCAAAACGCCTGTGACGTCGATTCGTGGCGCGGCGGAGACCCTGGCGAGCGGCGCCCTGTCGGATCAGGAGGCGGCGCCGAGGTTCGTGGCGATGATCGAACGACAGGCCGCCAGA
>RFIY01000114.1 GCA_003695505.1 Candidatus Dadabacteria bacterium
TGGCTGCACCGCCTGATGGCGGAAGACAGCCAGTTCACCTACCTGAAGATGTACCAGACCGTGCTACCGTCGGTGCTCTGGTACAAGATCTTTGACGTGCTCGGCTGGCTTGACCGTCTCGTTGGCGGCTGGCTCTTTCGTCTGACCGTCACGCCGCTCAACAAGCTGTTCTTCAGTCAGTGGGAAGGCGTCCACGATACCGGATTCCAGCAGTCCGAAGAGGACGAGGCGCTGTGGATCTATCCGTGGCTGACGCCGGCTGTCCTGATTTTCTTTCCGTTTATTGACCAGTTGATGGATGTTGTGGACGCAGACAAGCAGCCACCCGACGTGCGCGAGCGCATCAATGGCTACCTGAAACGCTCGCTGCAGCGTCACGCCTGGGCCGTCGGCAAGGGGCGCACGTTGCTGGCGAAAAATGCGGTGATCGGCCACCGCATCGGCCGTTATCTCGACATCATGCCCGAGATGCGCATCATCCACCTCTACCGCCACCCGTACGCGTCGATTACCTCGGCGCTGTCGATGTTCAGCAAGAAGATGTGGGCGATTCACTCACCGCAATGTGTCGGCGATACCCCGGAAATGCGAGCCGCCGCCGAGCTGTGGTGTGAACAGTACCTGCTGCTGATGGAGTTACGCGACCAGTTGCCGCCCGAGCGCTATATCGAGTTCTCGTACGATGAACTGGCAGCCGATCCCAAAGGAACCGTTGAGAAGATCTACGAACGTTTCGGGCTCGATATCAGCGATGAGTTTCGCGCGGTGCTGGAAGCCGAGCAGGCCCGTGCCGGTGAGTATGTCAGCGCCCACGACTACAGCCTCGAAGAATTCGGTCTCGACGAGGACTGGCTGTACGAACGCCTCAAACCGGCCTTCGAGCGCTACGGCTTCGAGCGCTACCCGGGGCGCACGCCAGCAGCGCCCGCGGCTGCGGAGTCAGCCTGACCCAGGACTTCAGTCGGCGTCTTCGGGACGCAGCCTCAACGCATCGGGCCAGATCTGGCCGGCGCGGTTCAGCGCGCGGGCGGAAACGCCGAGGACGCCGAGGAAGCCTTCGGCATCGGTGTGGTCGAAACTGCCGACGCCCTCCATCGACGCATCTTCGGGACTGTACAGCATCGGCTCGCAGTCGGCGGCTGCAAAGTCGACGTTGCCCTTGTACAGTTCGACCGTAATCGTGCCATTGATCGTGCCGGCCAGTCGTCGGAGTGCATCCAGTGCCGCGACGGTCGATGGGTGGAACCAGGCGGCCTCATAGATGTGGCGACCGACCATGTTCGACAGGAAACGATACAGTTCGAGTGAACGCCGATCGAGCACGAGCTGCCAGGCGAACTGCCAGGCGCGATAGAGTACTTCCAGCCCGGGTTGCTCATAGACGCCACGCGACTTGATGCCCACATAGCGGTTCTCGACGGCGTGGACCCCGATCCCGACGCCGTTGCGCCCGCCGATGTTGTTCAGCGTCTCGATCAGCGCGACGGGATCAACGGTGTTCCCATTGACCGATACCGGCAGGCCGTGTTCGAAGCCAACCGTGACGCGTTCCGGTTCATCGGGTGCGTCCTTGGGATGGACACCAAAGCCGGGCGTGATGAAGCGAGCAGGCGTATCCAGGTACTCCAGTCGGCCCGCCTCGTGCGTCAGGCCGAGCAGATTGGCATCGGTCGAATACGGCTTTTCACGCGTGGCGCGGATCGGAATGCGCTGCTGTTCGCAAAACTCGATCATTTCGCTGCGTCCCGGAAACCGTTCCAGAAATGCGGGATCGCGCCAGGGCGCATAGACGCGCACCGACGGGTCGAGCATGTTGGCGTAGAGCTGAAAGCGGGTCTGGTCGTTGCCCCGGCCGGTCGCGCCATGCGACAGCACATCGATGCCGAGTGCTTTCATCACGGGCAATGCCAGTTCGGTCGTGACCGCGCGCGCGATTCCTGTCGTGTTCAGATAGCCGCCTTCGTAGGCCGCGCCCGCCATCGCGAGCAGGATACCGGCTTCGGCGATCTCGCGTCGCGCATCGACAAACCGGAACGACGCTGCGCCCGATGCGATCATCCGCTTTTCGATGTCCGAAATGTCATCTTCGTCCGGCTGGCCAAGATCCGCGGTCAGGCAGTGCACGCGCACCCCATGATCCGCTGCCCAGCGTGTAAACGTGACGCTGTCGAGGCCACCTGATACCAGCGCGACGACATCCTGGTCGCGCAGATCTTCAATCGTCAATCGATCTGCCATAACTCACATCTTTCCATTCGGATCCGCAAAACGTGTCGCGATCGGCGCGAACGCGCCCATGACAGTGTAACGTACCTGCGGGTCCGGAGTCGGTCAGTCGTCGAGGCCGTCGCCGGCAAAATCGTCGAAGAAATCAACCTCCATCGATTCCGCGTGCTCGGCGCGCATCTGCTCGATCTCCTCCTCGGTCAGGCCACTGGTGGCGGTCACTTCGATCGCCTGTGAGCGACCCGTGCCAAGATCCTTCGCCGACACCGATACGATGCCCTCTGCATTGATCGAAAACAGCACTTCGATCTTTGGTTCGCCGCGAGGCGCCGGTGGAATGTCCGTCAGGATAAATTCGCCAAGCAGTTCATTTTCCTGGACACGTTCTCCTTCGCCCTGGTAGACCTCGATGCGCACCTTGTCCTGGTTGTCCCGAACGGTCGTAAAGACGTGGCTGCGTTTGCAGGGCACGGCGGTATTGCGCTCGATCAGCCGCGCAAAGAAACCGCCCTGTGTCGCGATGCCGAGGCTCAGTGGGGTCACATCCATCAACAGGATGTCGTTTTCGGGTTCGTCAAGAGCCGCGCCATGCAGCGCTGCACCGACCGCAACGACTTCGTCCGGGTTGATGCCCTTGCGCGGGGGCTTGCCAAAGAGTTCTTCGAGCCGGTGCTGGACGAGGGGCATTCTCGTCTGCCCA
>RFIY01000115.1 GCA_003695505.1 Candidatus Dadabacteria bacterium
TCACTCTTACTCCCCGTCTCATGGTTGCCACTCATAAGCGCCGATGTCCCAGGCGCCGTCGGCGCCGCGGCGATTGCCGTCCATGTCGCGGAAATAGACCGCGAGATACGCACCATACAGCACCGGATGGTTCGGATTCGACAGCGCCAAACCTGCGTCGATGAGATCGCTGTCGGAGTGCAAATGGAAGTCCCCGGCAGCTTCATCGACAAAGCGCGGGCGTTGCGACAGGTTGCCCCAGGTGCTACTTCCCCACAGGCGACCGTTGTTGATTTCAAACAGGTCGGGCCAGCCCCAGCTCCAGCCGCCCTGGTTGTTCAGGAAATATCCGTAGGCCAGGTATTGCAACGGCAGCGCCCAGAGGTTGTTACTGAAAAGGCGCAGCGTGCCACCGGTGCTCAGATACGATGCCAGCGGCGTGGGAAAGCCTATCGATGCATTGCTGGCCGCGAATGTTTGTGAACCATTTTGTACAGTGAGCCAAAAACCAGCTTTCCCCAAAAACGTATTATTATAGACGCGCAGGTTACCGGCATTGCTGACGAGCGCACCAGACACGTCGTTGGCGATCGTATTGCCGTAAACGCCAACCCACTGTCCCGGCGCGACATAGAGAATAGACTGCAGCACGGTATCGATCCGATTGTATTGCAAAAGGATGTTCCCGGTGCCACCGCCTGTGAAATGCGATGGACCATCAATTCTGCTGTCGTGTACCAGCAGGAGCGCACCATCATAGGAACGTCCTTGTATGCCCGTCAGGTGCGAACTCATCACGTACAGGCGCGAGTTGTTGTATGCCTGAAGGTAGGCAGGAGAAACGCCGGACACGGTCGCCCCGTTGACATCGACTCGACCTTCGTATACGGTTCGCACCAGATCGCTGCCGGCGACCGTGCTGGAAAGATCGCCGCCGCGCATTGAAATGACACCGTTGTTCCCAAACAGCCCGATGCGAGACGGAGAAGTGTTTTCGACGTTGACACGGGTGCCATACAAGCTGATTTCAGCGTCCCAGCCGCGTGCCTCGACGGCATAGGCGCTCGTGCTGCCTACTGTGCCCGCGGACACCGTTCCGCCGTACACGTCGAGCTCGGCGCGATCTGTCGCCCCGAGCAGAATGATGTTGACGCCGCTCCCGCCGCTCCAGGTCGTGGCGATCGCCCTGCCAGCCGCACGCCCGCCCGGCCCACCGTCCCACCAGGCACCCAACGCATCCTGATCGGAGCTCCCGGCGGTGAGCGTGCAGCCGATCAAGGCCAGATCACCGCCGCTCCAGGTGACGTGACTGTTCCCCCCATTCGTCGCCGGACCGGAAAGATTCGAACGTGTGACCGTCAACTTGCGACCGCTACCGACATACACCGTACTGCGCGAACCGCTCCCCGAACCAGTACCCTGGATCGTCACACCGTCGATGACCACCGGCGTGTCGGAGGCGGTGATCGTGTCGACATTGCCAGGCGGCGTCAGGATCGTCGAACAGCCGTCGATGTCGCGCGACCAGTCGGCGCAGTAGCCTCCATAGATGTCGGCCTGGGGGGCGAGCGCTTCGACGTAGGTGCCCTGCATCACGTAGACGACGCCGCGACTGGCTGCGGCCTCGGCGAGGCCTTTGCCAATCGTGCGATAGGGACTGGCCATGCTACCGTCACCGTTCGTATCGTCGCCGACCGAATCGCTGACGAACACCCCGTCGAACTCGCTGCGCGTCGCATCGCCGTCGCCCCGACAGTCGTTGTCTTTGCCGTCGTCAGGGAGTTCCGGCATGTGTGGGCCTACCAGCGCATCGCTGTCGTCGCAGTCGACGCTATCCGGGAAGCCGTCCTTGTCGGCGTCGACGCTGGTGTCGGGCTGCCATTCATCCGCGCCGACATCCCAGTTCGCACCGTATGGGCGCGGGTCGTCGTCGATGTCGGACTCCAGCCACGGCGTCGGATCGGGGACGTTCAGCCCGGTGTACGAAATCGTGCGCGGATCGATGCCCCAGTCGATCAGCGGCGAATTGTCCGCGTGATGCGGGTCGTAGGGTTCAGCAGCGGACAGCCACGCATCCAGCACGTTCTCGAAGGATCCGAGGCTACCGACATCCGCGTGGTTGATCACGGCGCCGTGATATGTATCAACCGCGACCCAGGCGCTACCATTCCAGTACCAATAACGCACTGGGGCATCGAGAGGCGGAGCATTCAGCACATTGTGCGCCAGATAGACGGCTGCGCCCGCGTCGTTGCGTACTTCGAGTGCCCTCGCAACACCAGAACCGCGACCGCGAGCGTCGAGAATACTGTTGACGATCGCGACTCGGCTGTAGACATAACCGCCGAAAGAGTGGACTGCACCGACACCCGCCAGCAGATTGCTGTTGACGATCGTTGCGGAGCTGCCACCGTCCGACTGGAACGCCACAGACGCTCCCGAAGCAGACCGGCTGCGAATGACGCTGCCAACCACCGTCGCGATGCCACCGGCCCCGTTGAGAAGTCCGAACGAATTGTTGGTCGCCGAAGGACCGCCAATCACCGTACTGCGAATGACGGTAGTCTGGCCGTTGTTTCCGATACCATAGGTCGCCTGGTTACCCTTTCCGCCGTCAACGGTTGAGTCGAAGATCTGCAACGAGCAGGTACCGCAGACATAGGCGCCGTGCGCGGTCGAACCACTGCTGTCGGACGTGCGGATCGTCGAATTATAAACTGCGGCTTCAGCACCGCTCGACAGATACAATCCGGACACACTGCCGGACGCGGTCGCGCCGCGTTCAACCTCGGAACGGCGAAGCACCAGGGAAGCCGACTGAGCGTTGACGACCGCCTGCTGGAAACTTCCGTCGGCGCGTAGCCGGGTACCGATGATCGTGGCCGTCACGGGCGCCGGTACACCGGAAAGATGCACCGCGCTGGAGCCGCTCCCGGTCGAATCTCCGCCCGCGATGTGCGAATCGACGATCGTGACCGTGGCTCCGTTCTGAATGCTGACAGCCCAGACCGGGCCCGTGGTCCGCGACCCCGTTTGCGCGCTGCTGTTACGCATCGTCACGCCCGCACCGTTACGGAACAGCATCGCAACACTCGCCTCATCCGGTCCGATCGCCTGCACATTGGCGAGCGTGACGCCCGTGATCGGCGCCTCCAGCATGACCGCTGGCGGCCAGGTCGCCGTAGGGGCGAGGACTGTGGTCGGTTCATTGGTTGGAATCCAGGTCCCAAACAGGGGCACGAAACCACCGTAGATCGACGTCGGGAGCGTCACCGCCTCATTCCAGGTGCCGACACTGGCGAAGACCACCTTGCCCTGTGCGGATGCGAGGCTCAGTGCCTGAGCGAAGGTCGAGACCGGTGCAGCCATCGTGCCGGGGTTGGCGTCGTCGCCGCCGAACGCGGCGGGGGCAACGAAGATGCCGGTCGTGTCGCTGACGGCGAGGTCGGCGCCGTCGCAGTCGTTGTCGATCCCGTCGCCGGGCAACTCGCCTGCATTCGGGAAGATGCTCGCGTCGGTGTCGTCGCAATCCGGATAGCCCCCCACCGCCACCGCTGCCGTCACGCCGTCGCCGTCGCGATCCCAGACGTCGTCGCTGGTCGCGACGTTGCAGTCGTTGTCGATGCCATCGCCGGCGACTTCGGGCAGGATGCTCGCCCGCTGCGGATCGTTGTCGTCGCAGTCGGCGCCCAGCAGGTCGTCCTCGCCGTCGCCGTCGGCGTCGAAGGCGTCACCGGAGCAGTCCTGATCCAGGTTATCTCCGGGCGCATCGGCGATCAGGCTCGAAAAGAGCGCACTCGTGTCGTCGCAGTCGCCGCCGCCATGCACGGTCGCCAGGTCGCCGTCACCGTCGTAGTCGAGGACGATCCCGTCACAGTTTTCGTCGATCGTATTGCCCGACACCTCGCTCGCACCGGGATGAGTCGTCGCCGCGGCGTCGTTGCAATCGTCGCGACTGCCGTACGGGGCATTGACCGCCGTATAGCCGTCGCCGTCGGCGTCCCAGGTATCGAGTCCGTCACAGTCCTCGTCGATGCCGTTGTACGGGACTTCGGTCGCGCCGGGATGAATCGCGGCGACGGCATCGTTGCAGTCCGCGGCCGCGCACTGGCCGCCATAGCCGTAGCCGTCAACGTCCCCGTCGATGCAGGCCAGCGCCGGATCGAAGGCGTGGCACAGATAGTCCACGCTGCCGCTGACGCTGTGCGTGACCTTGTAGCCGCCGAACGGGCAGTTCGCCCCCGGCTCTTCCGCGGCAAAGCTGACCGTACCGTCCGGGATCGGCTCGCAGATGTAGCTGGTCGCGGCACTGCCATAGGCGTCGGTCACGGTGATCTTTTGTCCGCCCTGCGCGCAGTTGGCGCCGGCCGGTTCCGGCACGACGGCGATCTCGTCGCCGGGCTGCGACGCACAGGCGTACTCGGTCGTCGCACCGCCATAGGCGTCGGTCACGGTGATCCGCACGCCGCCGAACGTGCAATTCGCGCCGGCCGGCTCGTTGGCGACATCGACGTCGTCGGCCGGTTGCGGCTGACAGACGTACTGTGTCTGCACGGCGCCCCAGGCGTCGGTGACCTTGAGCTCGACGCCGCCGAACGCACACGAGGCCCCCGGGCCGATGTTTGTCAATGTCAGTGTCGGCGCCGGCGCCGGTTCGCAAAGGTACTGTGTGGACTGGGTCCCGTCCCCGTTGGTCACCGTGTATTTCAGCCCGCCGAACGGGCAGTTCACGCCGGAAGGCTCGCTCGTGACCGCGGCGGTGGCGCCCGGCATCGGATTGCACAGGTACTGCGTCACCTGCCCGCCTGTCGCGCTGTTGCGATCGATGCGCAGCCCGCCCCAGGTACAATTCGCGCCGGCGGTTTCGGTCGTGACCGCCAGGGTATCGGCCGGGGCCGGCTCACAGACGTACTGCGTATCGCCGCTGCCGTCGGCGTGCGTGACCGTGACCCGCGTGCCGCCGAATGCGCAGTTGCCCCCTGCCGGCTCCGAGGCCAGGCCGACCACGTCGCCGGGGGAGGGGTTGCAGATGTAGGAGACCTGCGGTGCATCCCCGGTCGTCGTCAGGCGGACGCCGCCATAGGGACAGTTGCCACCCGGATCTTCGACGCTGACCAGCACCCCCGGGCCGGTGGCGCCGGCTGCGCCGTTTGTGCCGGGCAGGCCATCGCGGCCGTCGACGCCGTTGCAAAGGTATGTTTCACTCTGCACGACGCCGTCCTGCGTCAATACGATCCTGCTACCGCCTGCCGGACAGTGCGTTCCGGGCGGCTCGGTTTCGACGGTCAGAAACTGACCGTTGCCGAGGTTGGTCGTCGTGCCGTCGCTGCTGCAGGCCGACAGCACCAAAGCCAATGCCGCGATCCAGACCGATCGTCGTCGTTGCATATCCCGTCCCTCCAGCGTATGCCCGTCCGCACCTTGCCCAGACGCGGTGCGGCCTCGTCGTTTCTGTGAATGTTGACGTGCTTCAACCAGATATACGGACGTCGTCGCCCATTGGGCGATCGTTATTGTCCGATCATCACCGGAGTGGCCGCCGTGGCGACAGGCACGCCGTTGCCCAGCTCGCCGTTGTAGCTGACTCCCCAGCTCCATAATCCGCCCCCGCTGTCGATGCCGAAGGTTGCCGAATCGCCCGCCACGATCCGGCTCCACGAAGTCGATCCGGCGAGCCGCGCCGGCGCTGAGACGGGCTCGGCTGAAATGTCGCCGAGCCCCAGACGCCCGACGACGATCGCGTCTCCGGACAGCAGATCATTGCCCCAGCACCAGCCGCTGCCATCCGTTTTTGCGCCGCAGGTATAGCCGGCGCCGACCGACACGGCGCTCCAGTCCGCATCGGCGCCGACCTGGGTTGGACCGAGCCGATCGATCAGGTCACCGGTGCCGAGCTGACCGTCCCGATTCTCGCCCCAGCACCACAGGGTGCCGCCGCGGATCCCACAGCTTGCGTATGGACCCGCCGCAACTGCCGTCCAGTCCGCTGCCGCACCGATCTGCGTCGGGACACTCCGGTTGCTTGTGTCGCCCGTTCCCAACTGACCCTGGCTGTTGTCCCCCCAACACCACAAGGTGCCAGCCCGCAGGCCGCAGGCATGCGATCCCCCCGCCGCGACCGCCTGCCAGTCGTTCGCAACGCCGACACGCACCGGAACGTTCTGGTTCTGAATGCCTGGCCCCAGCCCCAGTTCGTCCTGGCCATCGCTCCCCCAACACCAGAGACTGCCATCGATCTGGATCCCGCAGGCAAACCCAAGACCCATGGCAACCTGCTGCCACTGAGTGCCGGCACTGACCTGCTGCGGGGTGGTAACCGCGCTGCCGGCCGGTCCCAGGCCAAGCTGTCCGAAGTCGTTCTCGCCCCAGCACCACAATCCGCCATCCGTCGCGATAGCACAAAATGAGCCCTCGAGCCCGGAAATCGCTCTTGCCGAAAACGTCTCGCTGACCGGCGTCGGCGAACCCTGCGACTGGAGCGGGTTGCTACTGCCATTGCCCAGGCGCCCGGACGCCTGCATGCCCCAACAAAGCACCCGTCCGTCATTGCGAACACCGCATGTCGCCAGCTGCCCAACAGCGACCTCCTGCCAGCTTGCCGCGTCGATTCTTCCTGGCGTGCTGCGTGGTGCACCGGCGGTCGTGCCGGCCTTGCCATGCCAGTTCGACCCGGCGCACCAGACGTCGCCGGGCTGATTTCGTACGCACATTTCCTGAAACCCCGCCTCGAGTTCGGCGATGGCCTCTCCGGTCGGCAGCCACGCCGATTTGGCAGTCGGCGTACTGACCATCTGGATGGCTCCGCCATCGTCCAGAAGCGCCCCCCAGCAGTACAACTGATCGTCACCGCCGATTGCGCAGGTGCTCGCAAACCCCGCAGAGGCATCGCGCACAGGCGCGGGGATGCCGGTAACCGTAGTCGGCGTGGAAACGGTGGCGACATTTTGGCCAACCCCGACCTGCCCCAGACCGTTGGCGCCCCAGCACCAGAGTGAACCACTGCGGTCGATCAAACACGGCGCCTGTCCCTGGGTCCCAACGAACCGGTCGACGGCCGGAGCCGCGGTGACCTGCGTTGGTGAGGACACGTCAACGGTGCTGCCATTGCCGACGGTGCCGTTGCCATTGTCGCCCCAGCACCACAGCGTGTCGTCGTTTCGCACAGCGCAAACCGTACTCCAGTTTTCGATGGAGATCGCCTGCACCTGCCGCACATCACTGATCGGCACCTGCACTGGCGTCGCAACAACCGCCTGAAGCGGAAATGTTGGCACGCCGAGCTGGCCGGCACCGTGCGTGCCCCAGCACCAGACATCGCCAGCGACGGTCCGAGCGCACGAAACGCGTTGCGCCACCGTGATGTCGCTGACGGGATCGTCAGCCGGCAGGCCGGTCACCCGCACCCAGTCGTCGACCGGAGCGGTGCTGCCGTTGCCGAGCGCACCGGCAGTTGCCGTTCCAAAACACCATACGGCGCCGCTACGCCCGAGCATACAGGCGTGGTACTCGCCACCGGTCGGAGGCGCGAATTGCCGCACCGGTTCGGGCGTCGACACCGGCCGTGCGAGGCTCGTCGTCGTGATGCGATTGCCGCTTTGCCAGACGAGCCCCCAGCACCACAACGCATCTGCCTGGTCGATCGCGCAATTCGTGAATGCCCCGATCGCCAGGTCGCGTGCCTTGAGCTGCCCGGAAGCCGTCGGCGTCATCGGCACCGTCACGCGTTTGCGCTCCCCACCGCGAATCGCGAATGGCTCGGAGCGGCCGTAATGCGTACTGACCGGATTGGCGGCATCGCGCCAGGCGACGGCGGTCACCACGCGGCCGGCCCCGGCCGGCACGAGCAGCCGCACGACCGCACCGGCCGCACCTGTCGCCTGCAGCGGCGCGCGCAAATCCGGACCCGAAACCGTGACGCTATACCACTCCGGACTCATCGCCAGCGGCCGCAGCCCCGTTGCCGTTTGCGACGGCAGCCGCAGGGTCACCTCACCGACGTCGGTACATGCGGCAGCGACCAGCACCAACAGCAGCGTCAGCAGTCGTTTCATGGCGCCCCCTGGTCGGGCAATTGCAGTTCGACTTCGAGCTGGCCGCGACCGTACCTCGCCAGTCGTTCCGACGTATACGGCGGGCGTGCAACTGGCGGCAAGAAACCCCGTCGCATCGCATGTGCCCGGGCCTGGATCAGGCGCAGCATGGCCCGGTAGGCCTGTGGCCCGCGACGGCGCGCGGCGGCGAGCAACATCTGGCGACGCGCCATTTCGGCGCGATAACGTTGCCAGCGCACCCGGCGGCTGCGGGCCAGCAACTGTCGCAGACGTTGCTGCTGTGCTGCGCTGAGTCGTTGCACCACGGGCGGCCTTCCGGCGCCGAAGCGTACCTGCTGGCCGGGTGCGACCGCCTGCCGCCAGCCGCCGCTGCGCGCGCGCACGTCGACTTTTCCGTCGAGTACGGCGACACTCGCGCCCTGTTGCCGCTGTTCGACGACGAAATCGGTACCGCGGACACCGGCGATCGCACTCGGCAGTCGCACCTCGAAACGCGTCTCGGCGCTGGACAACCAGCGGCTCGCCTGCACACGCAGGCGACCCCAGAGCATGTCGAGGATGCCGGGGCGCCGCTCGGTCTCGTCGCCCGCCTGGACGATCGTCAGATCGGCGCCGCCGTCGAGGACGAGGATCGTGCCGTCCGGCTGTTCGATTTCCACCCGCCCGATCTGCCCGGTGCGCACGCGGTCGCCCGCGTACAGGGTGTCACCCACGAGCAACTCGACCCGCCCGCCTGCGCGCTCGACCGTCACGAAGCCATCCACGGCGACAGTCCGCCCGGCGGGCGGACCGGCCGCGGCAGCAGGCGCGGTCAGCAACAGGACCACCCAAATCGCAAGCAGCCGCCTCATCGGTGCGCCTCCAGCGCGACCGTCGCGAGCTGTCTGCGCCACGCGAACACGCCCACGTCGGACCACTGCCGCTGGGCCGTCCAGTCCAGGCGCACATCGAGCCAGTCGGCGACGCCGAACCACAATCCCAGCCCGCCGGTCAGCAACTGTTCGTGATGATCGCGGTCGACGACGATCTGGTCCTCCGGATCCGGAAACGGCGTCAGATACCAGCGGCCACTCCAGCCAAGCTGCGCGGTCGGCCGCAGGGTCCGGTCGTCGGAGGACAGCAGATTGTCCCCGGTCCAACGTGCGTCCGCCGCGGCGATCCGGGCATCCCAGACGTTCGGTCGGCCCCACGCATTGCGCCGGCCGGCCTGGGCAGACGCGATCAGGTCTCCGGCCACTGCCGCGCGCATCCCGATGCGCCCGGCAACCTCGATTCCGTCACGAACCAGCGAACGCGCCGTACCGTCGGCGCCGGCAACGTCCTGTCGCGGCTCATTGAAATCGCGGACAGCCAGCGGCGCGGACAGGCGCCACTCGAGGTCGGCCGTGCTGATAATCAACGACGGCGCGGCACCGAGATCGCGGCCGTAGCTGCTCCAGTCCCGCGTACCATCGCCGACCAATGGCCCCACCCAGGACTGTCCGGCCGACAAGGGCAGCTCCAGCGCGACAGGCCCCAGGTCCGTCCGTCCGCCGAGCGAGATGCGCAGCCAAGTCGTATCGTAGTCGGCCAGCCAGTCACGATCCCAGACGAGTACGTCCTGCCAGACGGCCAGCCCCGCTTCGAGCCACCGTTCGCGCGTCCAGGCGTGGCGGTACGTGCTGTCGGCGAGGAGCGCGACGCGGAGACCCGCAGGCTGTGTCACCGCGCGATCCGGAAACAGCGATGCCGCGCTGGCGTCGTCGCGCGGCACGAACGCCGGGTTGCCGTCGTACTGGCTGAGCAGGCGGACCCCCATCGGCCAGGTTTCGGCGCCGACACGCAGCAAACGCCAGCGGTCCGCGACTTCCCGAGATGTGTCGTCGTCGATGCCGTTGAACGCGCCGGTTTCGCGCAGTGCGGCCCGGGCGCGCTGAAACTCGCCGCGCTCCAGCCGGACATCGGCAACCAGCAGCAGCGATGCGGGCGCAAGGCTGTCGTCAGGCGGGACCTGCGTCAATAGCTCGTCCGCGCCGGCAAGGTCATTGCGCTCGATCGCAATCAGTCCCAGAACGATCCGCCCCTCGGGGCCGAGGCGCTCCGCGGGCAGGCTGGCCAGGATCTCTTCGGCTTCGGCGAGCTGTCCATCCGCATACAGCGCCAGGCCCAGTTCCTGCTCCGCCGGCAGCCCGCCGGCGACCGCGCGTTGCAGCGCAGACACGGCATCGGCGTAGGCCCCGCGCTGATGCGCGAGAACGCCGTACAGATACCAGGCTTCCGGATCGGTCGTCGCCTGCACCGCCTGTTGAACGGCAGTCCAGGCGGCCTCGGCATCGCCGAGGCGCCAGGCTTCGACCGCGTCAAGCAACGGCGACTGCGCGTGGGCGGCCGTCCCCAGAACAATCGCCGCCGCAAGAATGACACGAATAAACAGATGCTTCACCGACGCCGTACCCCACAACCACGATTGCCCTGTCCCTGCTCGTTTACCGATTCTAGCGATCCTGCGGTAAACCGGCAACCGCAACACGTGCCGGCACACTTCGGGCGAGCGTCTGCGCCAGCGCCTCGACCCGCCAGAGCAGTTCGGCGTCGAGATCGGTCGCCGACAGCGCGTCGGCCGCGAGAATCCGTCCCGTCGCGGGATCGACGATCTGTACCGACAATGCCAGTGTGTTGCCGACCGTGCGCAGGCGCACCTCGAGCAGCGCCACGCGCTGTTGCGCGGCCCATCGCTGCACGCACGCCGGGTCCCTCGACCCTTCACAGGCCCGGCGGATGCGGCGACCAATGATCGTGCCCGAAGCATCGACGAGGTCGAAACGCCGCGTCCGGTCCAGTGCGGCAATCAGCCGATCATGCAGTGCCTCGCCCAGCCAGTCGAACCAGCGGCCTGCCGCCGCCTGGCCGGTATCGGGCGGCAGCAGCAACAGCGGCAGGGGATCGATGGACTCATCGGCAGCCTGTTCGCTTGCGGCGGCCAGCCAGGACCGTTTGTTCCAGGCCGTGCGCCAGCCGGCGAGAAACGCGGGGCTGAATGGTTCGGCAAAGATCTTTCCGGCGAGCGGTTGCGCATTCCCTCTGGCCGTTGTGGTTCCCCGCGGCCGCCAGTCCAGTTGCGCGAGCAGAATTTGTGTCGCTTCGGGGAGCGCGGCCTGCCGGTCACGCTGCTCGACGACAAGGGCTCGATCGGCTGGCAGCCAGAGGGTCATTGCGGTGGCTGCATCGGCATGGACATCGAGCCAGCGCACATCGCGGTCCCAGATCGTCAGCCGCTGGCGTCCGGCAGGCAATGTCAGCCTGCGTAACCCACGTCCGCGATTCAGATCGAGCACCGGAAGCCCGCTCGACTGATCCGGCCGCACTTCCGCGTGCAGTTGCAGATCGGCATCGGACACGCGGCTGTCGGCGGCGTCGATCCACGCGTGGATTTCACTCCAGTCGATCTGGCCGTTGCCGTCGATATCGGCGCCACCGGACAAGCCGCTCCGGAGTATGTAGCTGAACACACCACCCCGCCAGACGCTCCATTCGTGGACGGTTTCCGCGAGCGCCGTGCTGAGCAACAGACCGGTATTGGGGTACCGGTTGATGTCCTCGGCAGCAATCAGCGCCTGCACCGTTCGACGGAAGGCCTCGGCGGTCTCCTCTGCGCCGCGGGCACGGATCATCATGCCGCTATTGCAGGCATCGATGATTACCAGATTGCGGTCGGCCGGGCTGCGCGCCAGCACGCGGGCATATAAATCACTGCGCGAAAAACGCGCATCCGCCAGATGCAGATAGCCGACGCCCTGACGATTCACGCTGCCGTGCCCGCTGAAGTAGAAGACGAGCTCGGTTCGCGCGCCGCGTTTCCTGGCGCGCTCCAGCGCCGTGAACGCCTCCTGCAGCGCACGATCCAGTGCGTCGCGGGTTGGCGTTTCCGCGGCCGTCGCGATCGCCGGATACCGCGACAACGTATCGGGATCGGCGTCCGTGAGCAGATGGACTTCGTCCGCGAACGCCGACCAGAAACGGGCCATCTGCAACGCATCGTCGTCGGCGAAAAAGAGGGTCGAAAGATCCTGGTCGAGCGGACGATTGTTGCCGACGATCACGGCGACACGCCAAGTTTGCGGACTCGTCGTCGCGGCGGCGCCATCGAACGCGGACAGCACGATGCAGGCGATGAGGAACACGTATCGTTTCATGGCTCCACCTGGATCGGGATGCGCCTCAGCATCAGCAACTGACGGTACTGCGGTAATGCGCTATCGCGCAGATAAAATCGAGCCTCCAGCATACCGCGCTCAGGCAGATCTTCCGGACGAAGCGTAGCACCGGCGACCGGCGTCACGGCATGCGGCGCCAGCTCCACGGGCGCGACGATGAACGACTGGTCCTTCGCACGAATACGCAGATCCGCCAGCACTGGCTGAGAGGTCGGGTTCGTGTAGACCACCTGCAGCATCTCGTCGGGGCCGAGGACGAGGACGTCGTCGTCGACGACCACGATTTCACGGATATGCGTCGTATCCGGACCAGCAAACAGACGAATGCCGGGCTCCAGTTCCGCGTCCTGCACGGCACCACGGGGCATCCATCCCGTATCACGGTCTGTCCGGTTCGGAAGCCAGACAATGGCCGCCACCGCGACGGCCAGCACGCCGGCGGCCGGTACGAGCCAGCGGACGCGACCCGGCCGCGGTTCATCGGTGCGTTCGACACCCGCCGCGAATCGCTCTGCCGCTGCCTCCCCGAAGACGACCGACTCGACCTGTCTCCAGACGTTGTACTGGCGACGGCACGTCGGGCAACCGCGCACGTGCTCCCGCAGATCGTCCGGCAACGGCTCGTTGCGCTGCAGCAGACGCTGCAGCCGACGCCTGAGCCGACGATGGCGCCAGCGCTCAAACATCGTCATCGCTCCACCAGCCTCGCTTTTTCAACAACGCCGCGAGGCGCATGCGCAATCTGCTTTCGATCGTTCGCACCTGCGATCGCGTCAACCCCGTGCGCGTCGCGCAGTCGCGCTGGCTGCACTGGTGTTCGAAGCGCTCGCGCAGCACGAGCGCCTCGTCGCTCGCCAGGCCGTCGCGAAATTCTGCAATGATCGCCGCGAGCTGCTCGCGGTCCAGCGCGTCCAGGACCGGTTCGGCTGGAATGTCCGGCTCGGTCTGCGACAGCGCCGCCGGCTCGACGAGAACCAGGCGTTTGCGATCGGCGCGACGCAGTTCGTCGATCACGCAGTTGCGCAAAATCTGCAGAAACCACGGCTCAACCGGCCGGATTCCATCGTAAGTGGCCAGCCCTTTCGTGCTGAAGGCTTTGCTGACGGCGGTCTGTAGCAGGTCATCGACATCGAACGGATCGAGTCCTCCGGAAAATCGGTACACCTGTCCGCCACTACGGAAAGTAAACCCGGTCCGCAGCAAGCGTCGTCCCGCCGGCACAACGAGCCGGATCGCGGACTGGACCGCATCGGGATCCCCGGCCCGCAGTCTGCGCTCGAAATCGTCTGTCACTCGATCCATCGACTTCGGCCCGTCGAATTTCCTCTCGCTCCACTCAGGACAGATATGGCTCAGCGTCAGTTCCATGTTCCCATCGTCGGGTCTGTCTCGCCGCCGCGTCAAGTCGGGCGTTCGTCGATCATTACCTCTATGTAAGTTTTATACGGTCGACGAAGACAAATGGGCGAATGGCGCGTCGTCGGGACACTGCCTCTTGACAAAGCGGTGCCCGCTGGAGGAAGATGGCATCGTGCGAAACTGGACAGGCTGGCTTCTGATCTTCCTCTGTTGCGGTGTGGGCGTGGGCGAAGCCCAGGAGCCGGCGCCGATCATGGTCGCGGATGGTTTCCGCTTTCTGCCAGAATTCGAACGCTACCGCGACAATCCGGCGCCCCTGCCCGACCTGCCGCCGGAACGGAATCCCTATATGGCTGCATCGCCGGCGGCCGCGATGCACAGCGACAGTCATGCAACGCAGCGAACGAGCTGGGCCGGCCCCACCGGTACGGGCGCGCGGGTCCGCAGCGCTTCGCTTGGCTTTTTCGCCGGCGAATGCGCGACCGCCAATTTCGACAGCCAGGGACGGATGTTCAGTGTCTGCATGCGCTTCGCGCAACCCGAGGTGCTCTGGTTCGATCCCGAAACGCTGGCCGTGCGGGCACGGTATGGTCTGGCGCCACGCCCGACCGACAGCCTGCTCCGCATCCGCAAGATCATCAAGAATACGAGCGGCGGGGCCTACTTCTATATCGATGATCAGGATCGGATCGTCGTGGCCGATTCCGCCAACGTCATCCATATCATCCGCGCGGTTGCCAACCCGGATCGCCTCGTCGCCGACGAACAGATCCAACTCGGACCGTCGCTGGCGACACCGATCAGCGCGGTGCTACCCGACTGGTCCGGCAACATCTGGTTTGTGACGCAGGATGGCGTCGTCGGCTTCGTGACGCCAGAGCGGGATCTGCATCTATACCGGCTGGCGGGCGAGCAGATCCAGAACTCGTTCGCGACTGCCGCCGATGGCGTCTACGTCGTCAGCAACCGTGCGCTCTATCGGTTTACGGCCGACAGACACGGCGTGCGGCTTCACTGGCGCGAAACATATCCGAGTGGCCACGCGAAGGCCGGGCAGATCGACGACGGATCGGGGACGACACCGACCCTGTTCGGCGGACGCTACGTCGCGATCGCCGATGCCTCGACGCCGCGCGTTCAGGTGCGCGTTTACGATCGACTTGCGGAAGATGACCGACTGGTCTGTGCGTTGCCCGTATTCCTGCCCGGCAGCTCGGCGACCGAGAATTCGCTGATCGCCTACGGCAACAGCCTGATCATCGACAACAACGCCGGCTTCGACTTTTTCCTGAAGTTCACCCGCGGCCAAACGACCGGATCCGGCATGGCGCGTATCGATGTCGATGCGGAGCGACGCACCTGCGTGACGCGCTGGGAAAACGATGTTTATGCGCCGTCGGTCGTGCCGCGCCTGTCGACGGCCAGTGGCCTGATCTATGTTTATGGCAAGAAGCCGGGCCTCAATATCGATGCGTACTACCTGAAAGCGGTCGATTTTCGTACCGGCGACCTGGTTTTTGAAATCCTGACCGGCACCGGACTGCGCTACGACAACAACTGGGCGGCGCTGACGATCGGTCCAGATGGTGCCGCCTATGTCGGTGTCGTCAATGGCATCGTGCGGATCGCCGACGATCCGTCAGCCACCGTCGCCACCGGCCCGAACCGCAATCCGAAGCGGGACTGGCGCGACCAGCGCCGCGATGATCGCAGAGTCACCCGCCGCGCAGGAAGGTCTGCACCAGCAGACGCACACCGACAAACAGCAGCAACACGCCGAACAGACGCCTGATCGTCTGCGGGGAAAAGCGCTGCGCGCCGAGGCGCGCGCCCACCTGCCCCCCAAGCAATACGGCCGCGGCCAGTGGGACGAGCGCCTCCCACGGAAATGGCTGGCCACCGGCAAGGCGTCCGCCCAGTCCGGCCAGGGAATTGGCCACGATGAACAACGCCCCGGTCGCGGCCGCGGTCCTGGGCGTTGCAATGCGCAACATGACCAGCGCCGGCACCAGGTAGATGCCCCCACCGATACCGGTCAGGCCGGCCAGCGCACCAAGCAATCCGCCGAGCAGCAGCAACAGCAACATGCCGGGCTCACGATCGGTACGCGCGTCGGTGCCACGAAAAACCCACATCCGCACGGCGGCAACGACGAGCAGGCCCCCGAGCAGGAACTGGAACTGTTCGCGCGGCAGCACGATCTGTCCGCAAAGCCACGCCGCGGGCATCGACGCGACCGCCAGCGGCCAGAACAGGCGCCATCGCGTATGGCCCGCACGCGCGTAGTGCCAGGCGCCGCCTCCGGCAACGATCAGATTGAGCGCCAGGGCCAGCGGCGGCATGATCGTATACTCGACCCCCGCAAGCGCCATCAATGCAAGGTAGCTGCTGCCACCACCAAGCCCGACCGCCCCATAGACAAAGGCGACGACCGCAAACAACGGTGCAAGAATCCAGAGTTGCTGGGCATCCATGGTCTTCAGAATGACACATCTCCGCCCCCCCCGGTGCCAGCTTTCAATTCTTAAATTACAGACGCGCCCGATTGCAGCATCCTTCGCACCGCGCATGCAGCAGATGCCGCGGGGCGCTGAGGCCAGTGTCGGATCCATCGCTGGGACCCGTTGCTGCTCTGCCATCGTGCTGAACGCTCTTGCACCAGCGCGGCGGCGGTACCATATGCACGACGCGAATCATTTTGGACTTGCGCGAGTTGGATCCTGGCCGTTTTTTAAGAATTGAAAGCTGGCACCGGGGGGCGGTCCATCAGGCTATTGCATGTTTTATGCATTTGTATATAATAACCTCCTATGATGACTTCTCCACAGGCGCATCACCCGGATCTGGAAGACTTGCGCGAGCGGTGTCGCTCTGCTGGACTGCGCCTGACGGTGCAGAAGGCGGCAGTCCTCGATGCGATCTGTGCACTGGAGACGCACCCGACCATCGACGAAGTGTCCGCGCGCGTCCAGCAACGCCTGCCACAGGTCGCCCGAACCACGGTCGCACGCATCCTCGACGAATTCGCGGCGCAGGGAATCGTGCGGCGTGTCTGCCACAGCGGGCGCGCCATGCGCTTCGACCCCAATCTGGCCCCGCACCACCACCTGCAATGCATCGAATGCGGCCGCATCGACGACATCGCGCTGCCCGAAATCGACGAGGTACTGAACGGGATCAAAACAACAGGGTTCGTTTCTCGTGAAGCAAGCGTGATCTTTCGCGGCTGGTGCCGCGATTGCGCACCGCAAGGGGCACGGGAGCGCGTACGGCGCAAGCGACCAGATTAACCAGAACCACTCAACCATGGGAAGGCATATCACAATGAATGCACGCACGCTGAAGCTGCTCCTGTTCGCCCTTGGCGCCCTGATTTCCGGGCCAGCCCTGGCCTTTGAGCCCCTGCCGGACCAGCCGCCGATTCCAAAGGACAACCCGCAGACCACGGCGAAAATAGAGCTCGGCAAGAAGCTCTATCTTGACCCACGATTGTCGGTGGACGGCACCGTCTCGTGTAACTCCTGCCACAACGTGATGGCGGGCGGCGATGACGACCGCGCGACGTCCGCAGGTGTAAACGGCCAGCGCGGCGGTCGCAATGCGCCAACCGTCTGGAATGCCGCCTTTCTGTCGGTGCAGTTCTGGGATGGCCGCGCGAACAGCCTCGAAGAACAGGCCAAGGGGCCACTGATCAACCCGGTCGAAATGGGCAACCCCGATCACGATACGGTCATCAAACGGTTGAAACAGTATCCAGAATACGTGGCGGCTTTCAACGACGTGTTCGGCAAGGACGGCCTGAACATCGACAACCTCGCGAAAGCGATTGCGTCGTTCGAACGAATGCTGATCACACCGGGCGCGCCGTTCGACCGCTACGCGAAAGGCGAAAAGAAGGCGATTGCAAAGAAGGCCCGCCAGGGTGCCGAACTGTTCCAGAAAATCGGTTGCATCACCTGCCATTCCGGACCGGCATTCGCCGGGCCTCCGCTGCCCGAGGGCACCGGTTTCTTCCAGCGCTTTCCGACCTTTGCCGACAATGAATTCGTGAAAAAGTACGAGCTGGATCAGGATCTGGGTCGCTATGAGGCGACAAAGAACGAAGCCGACAAGCATATGTTCCGTGTGCCGACGTTGCGAAACGTGGCCATGACCGCGCCGTACTTCCATAACGGCAAGGTGCGCACGCTCGACGAAGCCGTGCGGGTCATGGCGAAGACGCAGCTCAATCGTGACCTCAGCGACGATGCAGTCGAGAAACTTGTCGCCTTTCTCGAAACACTGACGGGCCCCTTTCCCGAACTCACATTACCGCGCCTGCCGGAAAAAAGCGGAACGACAACCATTTCGGCGCACTGACGCAGCCCCCGCGCAGGCGCCTGGCCGGCCCCCTCGGGGGCCGGCCGTTTTTTTGTACAATGCCAGTCATGCGCGATTCAGTGATCCGAGCCATCTTTCTGCTGCTGGCGATGTCGACAGCGGCCTGTGACTCTGCGGCCGTCCCGGACACCTGCAACGGCTCCGCCCTGCTCTGCGAGCGGCCGCTCAATCAGGTCACCCTTGCCGGTACGCACAACTCGATGAGCAACGAGGCCGAAGGCTGGCAACTGCCGAATCAGCATTTCGGCATCGAACGGCAACTCGCCGATGGCATCCGCAAACTCGGCCTCGACATCTGGCTTGACCAGGACGAGCTGATGCTCTGCCACGGTCTCTGCCAGCTCGGTTCGCGCCCGCTGACCGACGCCCTGCAGGCCATCGCCCAGTTCATGGAACTGCAGCGCGACGCCATCATCCTGATCGACATCGAAGACAATGCCGACGGGGCGGCCGAACGGATTGTTGCGGCGTTCGAAGAGGCCGGGCTGGCTCGTTTCGCGCGCCCCATGATGCCCGGCGATCCATGGCCGACGCTGGGGCAGATGGTCCGTGACAACAAGCGCCTGCTCGTGTTCGGCACACCGGTCGAAGGTGTTCCCTGGATGCTGCCGTACAAGGAATTCGTCTGGGTGACCGACTACGCGACCCCAACTACCGAATCTCTGACCTGTGAAGCGCGCGACGGATTCGAGCAGAATCCCGCGCTGCTGTTCGACCTGCACCACTCCCTCGTCGACCCCTTCCCGTCTCCAGAAAGTGCCGCGATCATCAATGCAGGCGATTTTCTGCGCTACAGGATTGCGCGATGCGAGCGAGAAACCGGACAGCGCGTCAATATGATTTCGGTCGACTTCCATGACATCGGGGATCTCATCGAGGTCGTCAACGAACACAACGGCGTGACGACCCCTGTCAGCGAGTGAAACGTCAGCCGACCACGCCGGCGATCCTGCTGTTCGGAGTGCTCGCCGCAGTCGGCTCTCCGCGGCTCCTTCGGGCAGGCACGGAGCATACTCTAGCAACAGCATCGATCCCAACAGACACCCGTGCGGCACCGCGCACCTGGGCGCAGTTGCGCGGCGGCATCAGCGCCGCCGACCAGGCCTCGCCGGTGCTGTGTCTCGATGTCGCGCCACTGCGCTGGATCTCGATCGAGGGCTGCGGCAGCGGCAACGGTTTTCTCTATCGCGCCGACCGCCGCGAAATCTCGCACTTTCGCCTCAAGGGGGCGCTGGCCGAAATCCCGGTCCGCGGCACATGGCTGCGGCCTCAGCTCGGACTGGGTTTTGCCGAACTGGAGATCGGCAGCGATGACAGCGGTTTCAACTTCCGCCGCAGTGCGGCGCGCAACCAGACGGCAGCCGCCGGCCCCGAAGCGTCAGCGCTGCTTGGCTGGGTCGGCAGCATCGGACGCGATTTCGAATGGCTTGGAAGTTTCGGCGCGAACCTGGCCTGGATCCCAGGCGCCGACGTACTGGCCGCGCCACAACGCCGCTGGCAGCCAAGCGCCGAGCTATCCTTCGGTATCGGCTGGTAGCACGGCACGAGGCAACCTGCGCCCGCGCCACCAGGCCGCGAGGTTGAACAGCGCCAGCAGCCACAGCCCGTACGTCTCGCGTTCCA
>RFIY01000116.1 GCA_003695505.1 Candidatus Dadabacteria bacterium
GGCGACTCGACTTTCGCGATGTCCTGTACCGATTCGATGACCTTCTGCAATATCTTTTCTCCAAGTTCCGGGTGCGCGATTTCACGACCCCGGAAAAATACATTCAGTTTGACCTTGTCTCCCTCAGCCAGGAAGCGGCGAATGTGCCGCACCTTGGTCTCGAGGTCGTGCTTGTCGGTCTGCGGGCGCAACTTGACTTCTTTGACAGTAATCGTCTGTTGCTTCTTGCGGGCTTCCTGAGACTTCTTTTTCTGTTGATACTTGAATTTTCCGAAGTCCATCAGCCGGCACACCGGCGGCGTCGCGTTTGGCGCGACCTCGACCAGGTCGAGACCCTTTTCTTGCGCTGCTTCCATAGCTTTGGCGATATCCATAATGCCAAGCTGGCCGCCTTCGTCGTCGACAACGCGTACGCTGCGGGCCCGAATCTGGCCGTTTACACGGTATTGATCTGCGATGGCAAAACTCCTTCACACCCGATGCGCTGCGGCACGCGGGCGCCATGGTTTACAACAACCTGCCAACAGGGACAATTCGGGGCGGACCGCCCGCCAAGCCGAACAAATAAACTATTATGGCATAAGTCGGCAAATCGGTCACGCGGGGCGATGCGTGCGCCTGCCGGAGCGAGCCGCTGGATGCAGCGGCAAGCATCCGCTTCAGGGGGTGGTCCAGCGCATCAGGATCAGCTCGGCGGCTTTCGCGCGCACCGAAAAATCGGGGCTGAGCGGGAAGTCCATCGGCCAGTAGCCAAACGGCAGCACTGCCAGTACCTCGGGGGTGGTCGCGGCCGCAGCCATGAACGCATGCATCACCCGGGCCTGATCGGTATCGGAATACTGCCAGGTTCCCTGCTGCCATTCGTCCTCGCCATCGTACACCGCATTCTGCAGGTTGACCGAGTAGAAACTGGTGCCGCGCCACGATCGGGCGACCGACGCGTAGCTCGGCTCGACCGTGATCGGCAGACTGTGCAACCGCGCGACGGCGACGACGGGGGCAAGCAACCCGGAGGCTGCGTCGGCAAGCTGCTCGTCGGTCGGACTGGCATCGGGGACGAGCTGGCCAGAGATCTGGTAGCTGATGAAGTCGATGGCGTCCCAGAAGCTGATCGCGGTGGTTGCGGGGATGACATAGCTGGTTCCGCCTGCGTCGGAAAACTGCCAGATGTTGATGCCGACCTGACCCGGAAAGACATTGCGAACGGCCTGCAACAGGGAGCGCCAGTGGCTGTCTGCATTCGGATCCGGTGGGTCGTTGTGCAGTCCGTCAGGGTAGAACGCGTAGAAACGTGCCCCGTTGGCCGCCGCGATTTTGGCGTGGTGGACGTGCATCGCCGTCAGCGTGCTGAACCAGGCATCCCACCAGCTGGCCGGACGGCTGCCGATATTGTAGCCCTTCGGATGCACCTGTGGCTGCATGATCACATCGATGCCTGCGTCGGCCAGCGATCGCACTTGCGCGGCAAGCTTGTCGTCCGGATAATTCGGGTTTTCGTCAATCAGATTGTCGATTTCAGGAACGGGGTCGAGTGTCGAGACCTGCCACGGCGGCGACAGCAATGCGTAGCGAAAACCGCGGTCATGCAGGCGGTTCGCAGTCGCGGTCAGCGTCAGCGCGAACGCGGGCTCCCAGAGGTCGGCCAGATACGCGCCGATACTCAGGCCAGCGCCCGTCGTCCGCGGACTGATTGGCCCGGCCGTCAAGGATGGAACGGTGGTTGGCCAGGTGCCACTGGCCGGGAACCAGCGCCAGCGCGTGATGGTGTCTGTCTGCGTGGTGCCCGCCGAAAAGCTGACGCTGCGGCCGTACTGGCTCCAGAAGTAGTCATTGCGATCTGGTTCCAGATATTCGGCACCGGGAAAATTGAACTGGTTGCGTGTGTAGCGATAGCGAACGGCGCCGGGCTCGGTCTGTGCGGTCACGGTGGCCGTGAATACGCCCGGCGCCGCTTCCTGCATCGGGACGGGAATGTTGCCCTGCAGCCAGAGGGTGATCTCGTCCTCGGGTGGCGTATTGGCCGGAACGTTGACTCGAAACAGCATCCCACCGGACAAACCGCCCGCGGTGGTGCTCGTCGCATCGTCGCTGGCGGATTGATCGCTCGCGGCGTCGGAGCTGCCGCTCGTGGCGTCATTCCCGCCGCTGCAGGCAGCGATGGCCAGCATCAGTGCCGTTGCGGAGAAAAACCAGAAATGTTTTCGGAAGGGGGCATGCTGCATCGGGGCCTCCGTGACGAGAAACCATCATCCCCATATTGTCCGCGGAATGCTGCCGGATTTCATTGACCTGGATCAAACTGGAACGCTGTCCAGCCTGCTCACATTCGGTCGGCGGCAAGCAGCGGGCGCAGCCACTGTCCGGTCAGCGATTCGCTGTTCGCGGCGACCTGCTCGGGCGTGCCGGCCGCGACGATGCGGCCGCCGTTGGCGCCACCGCCGGGGCCGAGGTCGATCACCCAGTCGGCCGCCTTGACGACATCCATGTGGTGCTCGATGACGACGACCGTGCTGCCCTGGCTGGCGAGGCGCTGTAGTACTTCGAGCAATTTCCGCACGTCTTCGATATGCAGACCGGTCGTGGGTTCATCGAGGATGTAGAGCGTGTCGCCGGTCGCCTTGCGGGTCAGCTCCCTTGCCAGCTTGATCCGCTGCGCCTCGCCGCCGCTGAGTGTCGTTGCCGGCTGGCCCAGTTGCAGATAGCCGAGGCCGACTTCGTTGAGCAGCGACAGCTTGCGGTGCAGGACCGGAATCGCTGCAAAGAATTCCGCAGCCTCTTCGATCGTCATGTCGAGGACTTCGCTGATGTTCTTGCCCTTGTAGCGGATTTCCAGCGTCTCGCGGTTGTAGCGATGACCACGGCACTGTTCGCAGGTCACGAATACGTCGGGCAGAAAATGCATTTCGATCTTGACGACACCGGCGCCTTCGCACGCCTCGCAGCGGCCGCCACGGACATTGAAGCTGAAGCGTCCGGCCGCGTAGCCGCGGGCGCGACTCTCCGGTACCGATGCGAACAACTGACGGATCGGTGTGAACAGGTCCACATATGTCGCCGGATTCGAGCGCGGTGTGCGTCCGATTGGGGCCTGGTCGATGTCGATGACTTTCTTGAAGTGCTCCAGTCCGCTGATCGCGTCGAGCTGCCCGACGGCCTTGTGGGTCTTGTGCAGGCGGTTGTGCATCGCCGGGTAGAGCGTGTCGAGGACGAGTGTCGACTTGCCCGAACCGCTGACGCCGGTCACCGCGACCAGGCAACCGACGGGGATGTCGACATCGACGTTCCGGAGGTTGTGCGCCGCCGCGCCACGAATCTGAATCCAGTCGCAGGGCTCCCGGCGACGGCCGGGAATCGGAATCGACTTGCGGCCGGAGAGGTACGCACCGGTCAGCGAGGTCTTACTCTGTTCGATTGCATCGGGCGGTCCCTGCGCGATGACCTGGCCACCGTGGCGCCCCGCGCCCGGCCCCAGATCGACGATCCAGTCGGCGGCGCGGATCGTCGCTTCGTCATGCTCGACGACGAGGACCGAGTTGCCGCGATCTCGCAGGCGCAGCAGTGTGCGCAGCAACCGGTCGTGGTCGGCGGGGTGCAGGCCGATCGATGGTTCGTCGAGGATGTAGAGGACGCCGGTCAGGGCGTTGCCGAGCTGCGTGGCCAACCGAATGCGCTGCTCTTCGCCGCCGCTGAGCGTGGCGGCCTTGCGGCTGAGCGTCAGATACCCGAGTCCGACATCGATCAGGAAGCGCAGCCGCTCGCGGACTTCGGCCAGCGCCCGTTCGGCTACCTTGCGGTCGCGTTCGCCGAGCGTCAGCGTCTCGATCCAGGCCGAGGCGTCGCCAATCGTCATCGCGGTGACCTCGGCAATGTTGTGCTGGCCGATGCGCACGGCAAGGATTTCGGGCCGCAGTCCGGAGCCGTTGCAGCTCGGACAGGGCTGGTCGGTCATGTACTGTTCGAGTTCCTCCCGCACCGCGGCGCTTTCGGTATCTCGGTAGCGTTCTTCGAGCATCGGGATGATGCCGGGGAACCGCTTCTTGAACGAGTAGCGGCTGCGCCCGTTTTTGCTGCGCAGTGAAATTTCGATATCGACCGGTTCGTTCGCGGGCGGACCGTACAACAGGATCTTCTGCAATTCCGGTTCGAGTGAGCCGAACGAGCGGTCGAGACGAAAATCGAAACGGTCAGACAGCCCTTGCAGGAGCTGGTCGATGTAGGTGCGGCGACGGCCGGCCCACGGTGCAATCGCGCCATCTGCGATTGGCCGGTCCGGGTCGGGCACAACCAGCCGTGCATCAAACACGCGCAGGATGCCGATGCCGTGGCAATCCGGGCAGGCGCCCTGTGGCGCGTTGAAACTGAACGCACGCGGCTCCAGCTCCGGAAAGCTGATGCCGCAGTCGGCGCAGCCGTGCGCCTCGCTCATCAGCATCGGCTCGTGCTCGCCGCTGAGCGGCACGATCCGCACCAGCCCCTCGGCCTGCTGCAGGGCGCTTTCGATGCTGCTGGCGAGCCGGCTGCGGATGCCCTCGCGGATGACGAGCCGGTCGATGACCAGATCGATGTCGTGGGGGCGCTTGCGGTCCAGGTCGATCGGATCTTCGAGCAGGTGTTGCTCGCCGTCGATCTCGACGCGGGCGAATCCTTCGCGGCGCAGCCGGTCGAACAGCTCACGGTATTCGCCCTTGCGGCCGCGCACGATGGGTGCGTTGATCGTGATGCGGGAGCGTTCGGGCAACTGCAGGACCGCATCGACCATCTGATCGACGGTCCAGCGCTCGATCGGTTTGCCGCAGCCAGGACAATACGGTGTGCCGATGCGTGCGAACAGCACCCGCAGATAGTCGTAGACCTCGGTGACCGTCCCGACGGTGCTGCGTGGGGTCCGGCCCGAATTGCGCTGCTCGATGCTGATCGCCGGGCTGAGGCCTTCGATCGACTCGACATCGGGCTTGTCCATCTGGTCCAGGAACTGCCGCGCGTACGCGCTCAAGCTTTCGACGTAGCGGCGCTGTCCTTCGGCGTAGAGCGTGTCAAAGGCCAGCGTCGACTTGCCGCTGCCACTGAGGCCCGTGATGACGACCAGCCGGTTGCGCGGCAGGTCGACATCGACGTTTTTCAGGTTGTGCATCCGCGCGCCACGCACGCGAATGTGCGATGGCCCACTGCTGTCCGGCAGGGCCGTTGTCGTGTCGTGTTCGGTGGAATGCGCCATAACCGTTCATCGTACCGGAGTCGGTTGGGCGCGTGCAGGGCCGAGCGTGATCGCTTGACGCCGCGTTGTTGGTGTGTACGTTTTTGATGCGAAGCGGAGCGAATCTGGAACCAGCCGAGAAACGTAAAGGTGGACACAAATGGCAACAGAATCGATCGGGTTCGAGTGGCGGCTGCATTGTGAAAACTGCGCCAACAAGGAGCTGGTGCGCGAGGCGGCCTACGAAGCGCTTCAGCGGATTGAGCCAATGTTGAAAGGGTTTGAGGCCGATGAGATCAGTGTGCGGGTGCATATCGCGCACAATACGCGGGTTGATCCCGATTACGAGATCCGGATCACCGTCGAGTTGCCAGGAGGGCACATCGCCAAGGGAGAAAAAACCGATCCTCATCTGCCTGTCGCGCTTCGGCATGCCGTCGATGCCGTACGCAGGCAACTGAAAGCCATCCGTGAACGCATGCGCGGCGAGCACTGGTGGAAACGCAAGGAACGTCGTGATCAGCTGCGCTTCTTGACACACCCCACTGCCTGAGCAGGCCTGTTCCAGACGGTAATCGTCCGATTGCGGGCTACAATAACGCGATGGTGACAGGTATTCCCGAACAGTGGCCCCGGGATCCGGACGAGCGCTCGCTGGCACGGCTGGAGTGGTTGCGTCGCCTCGGCGATGGCTGGCGTGATTTCGACGAATCGGCGCTGCGTGGACTGGTTGCGTTGTTGCGCGAAGAGGTCGAACTGCACGACCGGCGCTACTACGTCTACGACCGCCCGCTTGTACCGGATGCCGACTATGATTTCGAGTTTCGGCTGCTCGAAACCATCGAGCAGGCGCATCCGGAGCTGCAGGATCCCAACAGTCCGACGCAGCGGGTCGGCGCGCCGCCGCGCGACGGGATGCAGAAGCTGCGCCACGACACGCCGATGCTCAGTATCGACGATGCATTCAGCGACGAAGAAGTTGTCGCATTCGAGGAGCGCGCATTGCGGGCGCTGGGCCTGGAGACGCCGCCGTGGCACTACGCCGTCGAAGTCAAACTCGATGGCCTCGCCTGCAACCTCGTCTATGTAAACGGGCGACTCGCCTCGGCGGCGACGCGCGGCGATGGCATCGTCGGAGAAGACGTCACCGCCAACATTCGCACGATTCGCAGCGTGCCACTGCAATTGTTTGGCGATGATCTGCCGACCCACGTCGAGATCCGTGGTGAAGTGATCATGACGCACGACGCCTTTCGCCAGGTCAACGCCGAGCTGGAGGCCGCGGGTCAGGCGCCGTTCGTCAATCCGCGCAACGCCGCGGCCGGTTCCCTGCGCCAGCTCGATCCCGAGGTGACCCGGCGGCGACGTCTGTCGTTTTATGCCTACGGTTGCGGCCTCTGGGCGGGCGGTAACCCGCCGGACAGCCACTTTGTTCTGCTTGATCAGCTCCATCAGTGGGGCGTGCCGGTCAATCCATATCGTGATCGCGTTGATACACTTGCCGAGGCGATCGCCTGGTTCCACGAGATGGAGCAACGGCGCGCGTCATTGCCGTTCGACATCGACGGGGTTGTGATCAAGGTTGATGAAATGGACTGGTGGACGCAGCTCGGCACGACGGCGCGCAGCCCGCGTTGGGTGATCGCGCGCAAGTTCCAGCCCGAGGAGGCGACGACGACATTGCTCAATGTTCGCTTTCAGGTCGGTCGTACCGGAAAGGTCACGCCGGTTGCCGAGCTCGAACCCGTCTTTGTCGGGGGCGTGACCGTATCCAATGCTACGCTGCACAACCGTGACGAAATGAACCGCTTCGGCACGTTACACGTCGGTGACCGGTTGGTTGTGCGGCGGGCAGGTGACGTGATTCCCGAAATCGTGCGCCGGGTTGCCGAGGGCGATGGTCCCGAGATTCATTTTCCGGACGCCTGCCCCGAATGCGGTACGCCGCTCGTTCAGCAGGGGGCTTACGATCTCTGCCCGAATCGAACCGGATGCCCGGCGCAGATCCGCGGCCGTTTGCTGCACTGGGCGTCTCGGCATGCGATGGACATCGATCTGCTCGGCGACAAGACGGTCGATGCGTTGCTCGACGCCGGCCTGGTCGACGATCTGGCCGATCTGTATCGCCTGACACCGGAACAGTTGCAGCAATTGCCGCTGTTCGCCGAAAAGAAGGCGCAGGCACTGGTCGATGCGATCGCTGCGTCGAAACACCGCACCATGGATCGTTTCATCTATGCGCTCGGCATCCGCCACGTCGGTCGCGAAACCGCGCGCCTGATCGCCGCGCGGATCCAGGAACCCCGTGAGCTGTTCGACAAGCCGGAATCATGGTACGAAGACATCGACGGCATCGGACCCGAGATCGCGAGAAGCTGCGCGAGCTTTTTTGCCAGCGAAGACAACCGTGCGCTGGTCGAGCGTCTGCTGGAAGTCGGCGTCGCGCCAGAACCGACGCGGGTCGAGGTCGTTGCCGACAGTGACCTGGCGGGCAAGACGATCGTCTTTACCGGCGCGCTCGAACACATGACCCGCGACCAGGCAAAAGACCTGGCGCGGCAGCTTGGCGCAAAGGCCTCGGGAAGCGTCAGCAAGAAAACCGATCTCGTCGTTGCCGGTCCGGGGGCAGGCAGCAAGCTGGCCAAAGCCGAACAACTGGGCATCGAAATCTGGGACGAGGCCCGCTTCCTCGAAGCGGTGCGCGCGGCCGGCATCGACATCTGAATCCAGGGCGATCCGACGATCCGCGGCGCGAGGGCACGCCACAAACTCGTTAGCGCGGAGTGGCGCTGCCCGTCAGGCTGGTTGCCTCGCCGGAAGACATCGCGCGCGCAGGCGTCTGTGGCGATGCGGCCCGCGTGGCAAGCCACAGACCAACCAGCGTCGCGGTCGCGGCAGGGGGCAGTCGCGACGACAATGGCTCTGCCAGAATCAGAATTCCCATTGCCGCTGCGATGACAGGCACGGTCAGTTGTACGGTCGCGGCAATGGTACGGCTGAGGCGAGGTAGCACCGCATACCAGAGCGCATAGCCGAGCGCGGAGGTCAGCGCGCCGGACGCGACAGCGTACATTGCCCCGGTCGGATACACGGATCGGAGTTGGGGCGCGGCGAGCACCAGTGCCGGTACGGCCGCGATGGCAAAACTGGCCGTTGTCGTGACGAGCGGTGGTTCACGGCTGGTGCGTCCGGCCAGCGAATAGAACCCCCAGGCCAGGCCGGATCCGGCCATGGTCAGGACGCCGGACACAGAAACACGAGCCTGGCCTGGCCACAGCAGCCAGCTCACGGCTGCCGCAGCAAGCCCGATCCCGGCCGTTCGTTGGCGGCCAAAATGTTCTCCGCGCAAACGAGCGGCACCAAGCATGGTCAACTGTACGGCTGCGAACAATACCAGAGCGCCCGTCGCTGTATCGATCTCCATATATGCCCGCGAGAAACAGGCGGCGTACACGAGCAACATCAGCCCCGTCCAGAGGTGGACGCGACGAAGCCGGAACCGTCCGCCCCTGGAGGCGAGAAGCAGGATCAGCGTGATGGCGCCGGAGCAAAGCCGGATGGCCGTAAATGCGTCGGCGCCGATCTGGCCAGACAACAGGCCGGCCCTTGCCAGCAGCGAATTGCCGGCAAAGGCCGTCATCACGATGGCCGTGAGGGCGATAACTCGTGGATCCGCCACGTTACTGGCCGCGTTCCCCGAGCAGCCAGCGGATGACATCCGAATAATCCAGGATCAGCGAGATGCCATCCGTCCAGAGCAGTGTGACCAGCCAGGTACGGTAACGTTGTGGAGCGTCTGGTCCGAGATAGCGCCATTCACGCCAGGCGAGCACCCACAGCGGCGTCCAGAATATGACATGCGGCAGGCCAAGCAGTCGCACCCAGCCAACAACTGCGTGAAGTGCGGCCATCGCCACCATCGCGGCAAAGAACAGGGCGAAGGCGACGCGGGGAAACCGTGCTTTCCAGAAGGCCAGCGCGGCAAAATTGACGACGCCGAGCCAGCATACCCAGATGATCAACCAGGCGGGCTGGGCAAACATATCGACCAGAAAGGCGATGCCGGGAAGGTTGGACACAGGACCCTGCCTTCATTCCATTGTGTATGCGGAAATGCAGGTGTGTCGTGCCATCGCCCGCGATCTTACCGGATGTGTTCCGACCGGCCGCGAAACGCGCCGAGGCGCTCAGCGGCTCAATGAAGCTGCGACCGCCCGGTTGATGCCGACCATACGGACCTGGCCCCGCAGGGACATCGGATCGCCGTTATGGACATAGGCGACAGCCAGACGTTGTCGCCGCGAAGCCCAGCCGCCCGAGCCACCCATGCCGAAGTGTCCAAACGCGCGACCGCGACCGACGCGGTGGTAGCCGATCCGCCAGTGCATCGGCAGGCCAATGATGCGATCGAGCTTGCGCGTCTGGACGGTGGTTGCTTCATCGATCACACTCGCATCGATCAGGCGGGAACCATCCGGGAGCCGGCCGTCGTTGGCGAGCATGCTGTACATCGCGGCGAGGCTGCGTGCCGTGAAGTGGCCATTCGCGGACGGTACCGGGATCTCGCGATACTCCGGATCGAACATCATACGACCGATGCCGGGCGTGTAGAACGCGCGAATCTGCCGCCGCAACGCGCGCCGGATTGGCTGGCGCGCGACATTTGCCAGGCGTCCGCCGTTCCTGCTGCGTGTCGCGGTGGGCTTCGGGCTGTTGGAACTGGGGGCGTGGCCGCTGGCTACCCGATCATGTGCATCGCGAGGCAGCGCAACGAACAGGCCGTCCGCGCCCAGCGGTGTTGCCAGCTCTTCTGCGACGAAACGGTCAATGGGGCGCCCGTCGACGCGGCGGATCAGTTCGCCGACCAGCCAGGCGATCGTGACCGCGTGGTAGCCGCAGGCGGTACCCGGCTTGTGATCAGGCCGTTGCGAGGCAAGCGCGTCCGCCATGGGTGTCCAGTCGCGCGCAGCAGAGAAGTGGATGCCTCGCGGAAATTTGTACAATCCGGCCTGGTGCGACGCGAGCTGTCGGAC
>RFIY01000117.1 GCA_003695505.1 Candidatus Dadabacteria bacterium
CCCGCAAGGGACTCAGTGGGCGCCAGTGCCAGCACCTGGACGGGCTGGCCAAAGTGTTGCAGCCACCTTGCCGCCACATAACCATCACCGCCGTTGTTGCCTTTGCCGGCAAACACGCGGACTGGACGTTCCGGCCAGCGGCGGCGGATGGATTCCGCGACGGCACGCCCGGCCTGTTCCATCAGGACTCGTCCAGGAATGCCAACCCGCCCGATCGTCGCCTGATCAATACGAGCGACACTATCGCCAGAGAATAACGGGATCATGGCGAAACGACACCGCGCACCAGGAAGGTTCGCAGCACACCATTGCCGTCGCCGGAACAGGAAGAACCTGAGCCATCGCAATGATACCCGACAAAAAGATCATTGCCATTCGCCACACCGACCAGGCCGCGAATCTTCTTCCCGCTAGCGAAATCGGTCGTCACGAGTCGCGGGGTAATCGGGTCGCTCATGTCGAAAATGAACAGTCCGAAATCGGTCGCCTGCAACCAGAATGGATCTGCATTCGCAGCCGCAATCGTGCCATTGCCCGAGACACAGGCAAACTGAAGCGTTTCCTCGATACTTGTACACGGTGCAATGTCGCTGCGTACGACCAGCCCATCGCGATCGAGAACGGTAATCAATCCGCTGACGGCATTGGTCCGCACGATCAGGCGACGCCCACGCACCGATAATGGCCACGGTGTCCCACCGACCGTACTCGGCATCAGCACCACCGTATTGCCGAGGTGATCGACCGGGCAGACACCGCCCCAGAACGGTTCGATGCATAATCGATCGAACCCCTGAAAAAAGAGCGCCATCGTACGACTGGCTGCAACCGCCGGCGTCAGACGGGAGATGACCGGCGGCTCAAAGCCGAGAGATTGCGACGCCAGCTCTCCGCCAAGATCCTGCATAAAACGCGTACTTCGTCCGTTCAGTCGCAACGGCGCATCGTCAATCCCCTGTAGCACGACCAGTCCCTTGCCATCACGTTCGAAGGTGTACAGCAGGAATGGCTGTGATGGATCGGGATCATCAAGCAGCTGCACATGCTGAATCGTTGCGCCTGAGCCCGCCGGAATGCGTAACAGCTCCGTCCGGGGTTGCCGGCGCTCCGCGATGATGACATCACTTGACGTCGCAGTCGCCATGAGATCCCGCCCATCGGCGGTTCTGAGCAAAGAGACATCGACAACCGTTCGTGTCGCCGGCATGAGCCATTCCAGGACGGGCCGGGGACGGTCGTCGCTGCGCCGCTCGATGCGCACCTGCGCGATCCCGCCGGAAGTCGCGGCAAGCAGACGAGACTGCGCCGGTATCTCGACGAAATGTACGATGCTGCCACCGATCGCGACGTCATCCGTGGCGCCCGCAACAACCGATGAGACCGCGCCGGTCGCGGCGCGCAGGGCGCGACCCGGTACAAGCGCGAGGCCGGCTGCGCCATCCGCAATCCATATCTGGTCCGCAGCCGGCACGACCGCCTGAGGGCCATCATAAGCCGCGCCGTCCCGCGCTTCCCGACGCGCCGGCATCAGCCGCAACCATCCGGAGCGCCCGTCCAGCGGCCACGCCCAGACCCCGCGAGGTTGCCGATCGCCAAATGTCGTACCGGTACTGTTGTAGGCGGCACTGTGATTCAACAGATAGACATGTTGCACACCATGCACCAGCCCATCCGCTGGCTGCGGCAGCGGCGTCTGCGCCATCAGCGACCAGGCAGGTCCGCCGGCCGTAACAGCCACATCATAAACCGCCAATTGCCCGTCGCTCGTTGCCAAAGCGACCTGCGCGTCGGCGACAAAAGACAGCATGGCCGTTGAGGAGCCTGAAAACGTCACGCTGTCGGCGAAACCTCGCGCCAACGCGATGTGATGTTCATCGATAAACCAGAACGTTCCACCGCCGGGCGCATCTGCTTTTCCATCCGTCCAGATGCTCGCGGTTGCCGTCACCGTCATGTCGGCACGCCTCGGCAACGTGTAGCGAACGGTTCCAGTCCCCGGGTCCCAGAACGCCGGACGCGTCAGTGCAAAGGCGATCCGCTCGCGCCCACGCGCGGACAACGCCTCGACGGCCGCAGCGGTCTTGAGGCAGGCAGACGGATTGGATCCGCACCAGACGACCGGAGATGTCCCGGACAAGTCGTATGTGACGACGCCCCAGCTCCCGGCGCTATCGCGCGTCGCCACAGCGGCGAACAGCACCTGATCGGCCGCAACCGCGTGCTCGGTCGACCAGGTTGTCGCAAAGCCGGTCATTGCAGGCGTGGTCAGTGGGTTCGCAAGTGTTCGAACCATTGTTGCACAGGTCGAAGACGCACTGGCCGTCAGTGCCGCCGCCGCGTCAAATACCTTGACGCCATTGTTCTGCTCTGCGATCAACATACTCGCGGCGGCCCCTCCGCCCGTTCGAAAGGCGACCGTGTTTACGAGCGGTATTCCGCACGGTGACCACGCGGTCAGTGATGTCACACTCCCCTGCGTGCCGATCACGGATGTATAAATGTCATCCCCGGCACCAAAAAGAACCGACCCAACCTTCTCCAGCCCCACGAGGTCGGCCGGCGTTTGCGATACGGCATCCAGCAACCACGTAGTCTGCGCACGCGCGATCGTACCAACCCGATCACCGAACAGTGCAAACGCCGTGGTCGCCGCGTTTGCGGCCGCAGTCGCCGTCAGCGGCTGGACGTCGCGCAAGTCAAAACGAAGATCAAGCAAATCCCCGGGCAAGAATTCTTCGAGCACCGACACGACATCACACGCGCCGACCCCGAACTCACCGTCCGCATCATAGGCGCGAATCACCGGGCGAAACTGTCCGGCCAGCGCATAGCTGTGATTGATCGGTAACTCCTGCCGGTTTCCCGGGATCGTCTGATCGAAAATCCCATCGCCATCGAAGTCGATCTCGAAACGCTCTACACCACGATCCGAGCCCGGATCGTTCGCATCCGGATCAAAGCCAGTGACGAAGAACTGCAGGTTGTCGCCGGGGCGCGGCTGTGCCACGAGTTTGATGACGGAACACGAAACCGCAGGCACCTCGTTACAGCTAAGCTTCAGGCTGCGCTCAACGGACGCGCCGCCACGGCCAAAGCGATCCACGGCCGTGACCGTGACCAGCACGTTCGCTGGATCACAGGAATCGTAGGTGAATACCGGGCACTCATCGGTAGCGCTTTCGACGTCGGGCAGGCCGTCTCCGTCGAGATCCCACCGGAGCACCGCTGCGTCGGCCAGTTCAGGAACCGCGAACTCCACGTCTGCACAAAATTCGCCCTGCAGGGGAACTTTCCCGCCACCCGGAGGGAAAATCCCAACTTCCCGAATAACTGGAGGGGGAATCAGATCGACGCAGTGCGGACATTCCAGGTGAAGCCACGGCCGATCAGGGGTTGGGCATGTGGCAACGCACTGATCCTCAATGGATGTTGCGTTGGTACATCCAGCCAGAAGCAGGGCTGCGAAAGTCCCCCTTAAGCCTCTGCGCAACCAGTTCACTCAGTTCGTTGAAACCACCGAGAACTTGAGAGCTTCACGACCCGAGTCACGGTAGGCAATTCCGAGATCGCCATCACCCGGCAACAGCGCGATTGACGAGAAACTGCCGACGATGCCCTTCAGATCAACACGCTTGTCGAACCAGCGCCCGTCCGGCAGCCGGAACGCGACCTTGAGGTCGTTATTCGTGCTGTCGTAATACGAGATGGTCGGGCGCCCCTGACGGTCAATCGTAATGGATGACGTTTCCCCGACGATGCCATCCCGATCGACGCGCTCGATGACCGTTTCCGTGGTGGAAAAGCGGAAGCTTGCATACTTCAGATCAGCGTTCGAAGCGTCGTAGTAACTCATGTGTACGACGTCATCCGTAAACGCGTTGCCATTGACGTCTACATAGTCCGATAGTGTGGTACTCACCCACTGCCCAACATCCGACGCGTTCGGATCCAGTCGCCCATCGATCGTGCGCGGCGGAACGAACTCGAGGGCTCCACCATTGTCGACCATCCATGTCAGGTTGAGGACCCCAAGGGAGGCGTTGTAGTACGCGATCACGGGCAATGCGAGTCCGCCCTGCCCCTCTCGCAACTCGATCGACATACGCGAGTTGATGTTGCCGCCCTTACCGGACGTCAACGTGCCGTCGTCCACGGTCAACCCACCGAGGGCGCGAGACTGAGGATCGTACACCAGATACTGAAGATTGAAGTTTCCGACGTCGATGGTTGAAATATGCGCGATATCGTTTCGATCGAGGCGCATCGACAGGAAGCCCTCGGTTTCGGTCGCAAGCGGTATGGACTGGCGTTCCCATTCGAGTCCGTTGAACAACGCGTATTTGATCCGCCCGTTGGTGAAATCATAATACGCGATATGTGGCCGCCCGGTCTGGGTGAACTCAAGCTGTGGATATCCGCCTACGTCGCCATCGGTATCGACATCCTCGATGACCCATTGTCCGGTACCGGGCTCCAGTTTCGCGTAGCGAAGATCCCCCGGCTCACGGACATAATACGCAACCGCCGGTTGACCATCAATTGGATCAATCGCCAGGTCTCCGAAAAAACCTGGATTGGCCAGTGCATCGATCGTCGTCGTTTGCACACGGATTCCGGTCACGAGCTCGATTTCGCCGCTGCGTCCACAACCCGCGACCAACAGGGGCAGCACGATCAGAAGCAGTTGCGCAAGCGCCTCACAGGAACGAGATCTGAATGACATGTAGTTCACGAACCTCCGGGCGTCATTTTACCGGATCACCGCCAGTGACGCCATCATTTTTTGGACGATACGGTCACCGAAACAAAAAGGCGGCGGACAACTGTTGTTGTCCGCCGCCGCTTGTTGACCGAAATGGTCTCGTGGATCAGGCGACCCGACGACGCCGTCCAGCGATCAACGCCGGCACGAGAAGAATCAGGACGAGGTCGAGAAGACCGTTGCCCCCGCTCGTCGTCGAGCTACATCCGAATCCACCGTCTTCGACCGCGATGGTCAGCACCTGCTCACCGACATTGCCGCTCTCGTCCATCGCGCGGACAGTGAGAACGTGCTGGCCGGGTGCAGCGTCAAGGACCATTTCCTTGTCGTAGCTGTACTGCGACCATTCGCCATCATCCAGGCGCCAGGCCACGCGGACATCTTCGCTGCGTGTTTGGGCATCGTAGACATCGGCGACGAAGGTCGGGATACCGTTCTGGACGCGATCCCCAAGGATCTTGACCTGCGGCGCAACCGAGTCGACCACAAAGACCAGACGCTCAGGCGTGTACTCCACGTTCTTCTGCGGATCCATTGCGCGGACCTCAAAGACGTGGCGGCCTTCAAACAGACCCGGAATCCGTGCAGTCGTGGCGGGCACGAATGGTGTCCAGAAACCGCCGTCGACGCGGTAGCTGTACACCAGCTCGCTCGGATCGACTGTCGGGTGCCAGCCTTCGTACTCGATGATCGTCTCAAAGCCGTGCGCCTTACGCACACCCTTGATGATCGTTTCCGGCGACTGGTAACCCGGAGGGAAGTTCCCTTCGCCGGCCGGCGCGAATCCAGGGGCAAGCCCCAGAGACGCGAGGATGTCACTCAGTCGCGTCTTGAACGATTCACTCACACAGGTGATGTCGGTGACGGCGTTGCTGCCACCCCAGGTGGTTGCATTGTTGTCACCGTCGATGTCGCCGTCGCAGTAGTCGTAGCCGAGGTCGAGACCGGAGTCATCTCCGGTGAGCGCCAGCGGCTCAACGAACGAGTCGATCAGGCGAAGCAGGAAGTTGGTCTCCAGGTAGCTCAGGTCGACACCCAGTGCAACGACGAGGTAGTCACCGAAGCCGCTGGAGTCGCCATCTGACACGTCTCGCGTAATCGGCGTGGCCGACGAGTTCCCGAAGACCGGATCCGGGCAGACGCCGGTACCGGCACCTGTGTTGTTGAGGCAACCGAGATCGGTATCGCCGTAGCCACCAGCGGAGCTGAAACCGTTGTCGCCGCTCGTGCCGTTTTCCTGGTCGCTGTTCCATACGAAACTCGGACCAATGTACGGGATCGTCACGATCACCGGCAGATCCAGGTAGGCGGCCGGGTCGAAGCCGATTTCCGCGAAGAACGAGATCTCACCCGAGAGAATCAGACCCAGCAGGTTTGAGATCGCGTCC
>RFIY01000118.1 GCA_003695505.1 Candidatus Dadabacteria bacterium
CCCAGCAGCGTCGTGCCGGTGACGTGGCGGCCCGACCAGGTGAGCTGGATCGACTGGCTGTGTTCGTTCGTCTGCTGGGCGAAACGATTGAACGGATTGTCGGGATCGAGGGTACGCTCGCGGTCGCCGAGAAACGTCAGTTCGTCCTGCGCGCCGAAGATGAAGGTGCGCAAGGTCAGTCGGTCGATGTTGCAGGTGTAGCGAAACTGGTAGTCGCGAAACTTCGGCAGCGTACTGAAGCTGACGCCCGCGTTTTCGGGGATTACCTTGTCGAGAAACAGGTGCGCATAGCTGCTGCGCGCGCCGATTTGCACGCCCCCGCAACGGCCGGCGGGTCCTTCGGCGACCGCCTCGGACAGCAGCGTGCTGATCAGCGCGCGTCCCTGCCAGCGGTCGGTGCGCGGGTCGCGGATGCGCACGTTCAACACGCCGCCGATCGCGTCACCGTAGCGCACACTGAAGTTGCTGGGGTAGAGCGTGACGTCGGCGATGATATCCGTTGCGATCACGCTTTTGATTGCGCCGAAGTGAAACACGAACGGTACCGGAACGCCGTCGATATAGATGACGGTGTCGCGGGCGTCGCTGCCGCGAACCAGCAGATCGCCCGAAAATTCGTTGCTTTGCGCGACGCCCGGCAACTTCTGCACGACGCGAATCGCATCGTCGAAGGTGCCCGGGACACTGCGCAGCTCGCGTGTGTCGAGCCGGACGCGGCTGACCTCGGTGCGCTCGTACTCCGCCTCGACGATCAGCTCGAGCGGAGAAATCGTTCGGGGTTGCAGGCGGTACTCGACAGCGAGTGCTTCGTCGGGGCGCAGTTGCTCGTCGAAGCGCGCCAGTTCGAAGCCCGTTGCGGCAACGGTCACCGTGACCGCCCCGGGTGGTACGGGTAGTGCGAAGCGTCCTTCCGAATCACTGGTCGTGACGGCGTCGGCGCCGGCAGCGATCTCGGCGCCGGCGATCGGGCGGCGCGAGCCTTTTTCGTAGACGACGCCCCTAAGCCATGCGACCGCCTGCTTCTGGAGCGCCGCGGGTGGCGGCGGGACCTCGATCGTGGTCTCGATCAGCGCCTGGAACGGCTCGCCATTGCGCAGCGCGGGGCGGAACCGGCTTTGTCGCAAGGCTTCGACCACGGCTGGGACAAAGGCGGGATGGTTGCTTTCCAGAACGGCGACGTCCGTGACCGTCCCGGACGTTGTCACGGCAAAGCGCAGCGTCACGACGCCGGTTACCGGTTGCGACAGGCCTTCTGGATAGACGATGTCGGCGGCAACCTCAAGCTGCGGCGGCGTCACTTCTGCCTGGACGAGCGCTGGTGCGATCAGAATGAACGCGAACAGCGGGAAAAGTCGGAGCACGCCCAGAAAGGCAACGGCCCGTCGGTGCTGGAGGTGCCAGCAGTTTGAAAGCACCACACGCAGAAAAACGTTCAAAAATTTATACATGATCGTTTTATTGTAGCAGGTCGCCCGCTGCCTGGCGTGCGTTCCGGCAGGCGCTCGCTGCTTGCTTCCCGAAATCGGGGGGGGGCCGACGGGATCGATTCGGCGATTTCCCCTCAAAATACAGCCGCGTTGATCCAGATGTGCACGATGATGCTGAGTGCGTAACCCAGCAGGATCGCCGGAAGCCAGCGGAGGTGGGCAAAAAACGTGTACTTCCCTCTGGCTTGCCCCATCAGAGCGACTCCCGCTGCCGATCCAATCGACAACAGGGAACCCCCGACGCCGGCGGTCAGCGTGACAAGCAGCCACTGTCCGAGACTCATCGCGGGTTCCATCGACAACACAGCATACATGACCGGGATGTTGTCGATGATCGATGACAGGACGCCGACAGTGACGTTCGACGGCGTCGGGCCCCACTGGCCATACATAAAGGACGATAGCTGGTGAAGGTAGCCAAATTGGGCGAGACCCCCGACCGACATGACGACGCCATAGAAAAAGAAAATCGTATCCCATTCCGCGCGCGCGATCTGACGGAACACATCGTAGGCCACCGGGCTGCCCAGATGCTTTTCACCGCTGTTCTCGTCCCGTTCGTGTGCGGCGATCGCCAAAATGTAGGCATACATCTTCAGCAGACCGAGGCCGAATAGCATACCGAGCACCGGGGGAAGGTCGAGGATCTGGTGAAAGATCACGGCGGTCGCGACCGTGAGCAGGAACAGCAGGATCGTACCGCGTGCCCCACGTTTCATATAAATGCGTTTGGACGTGACATCGGGGTGCCCGTCCCGGATCGCAAAGTTGAGGATAAGTGCGGGTACGAGCCAGTTGACCAAAGCGGGCACGAAAAGACGGAAAAACGTGAAGAAGTCGAGCGTTCCCTGCGGTGTGACGATCTGTTTTTGCCAGACCATCAGCGTCGTGATATCACCGAACGGCGAAAACGCGCCGCCTGCGTTCGCCGCGATCACGATGTTGATCGCCGACAGGGCGATGAATCGTGGGCGTTCGGCGGCCACAGACATCACGACCGTATTCAGGAGCAGCGCGGTCGTCAGGTTGTCGAACACCGGAGAAATACAAAACGCAAGCGCGCCGGTCAGCCAGAAAAGCGCGCGAAAGCTGAATTGCTTCTCTACCAGCCATGAGCGCAATCGCTGAAAGACGTTGCGCTCTTCCATCGCGTTGATGTAGGTCATCGCGACGATCAGGAAAAACGCCAGCTCTGCATACTCCAGAAACGTATGGCGTGCCGCGTCCTCGACATTGTGCTGCAACAGCCCCAGGTGCGCCGCAATCGCGAGCAGGATCCAGATCACGCCGGCGGCAATCATCACCGGCTTCGACTTGTTCAGTTCGAGTTGCTCTTCAAAGATGACAGCGACGTATGCAACGATGAAGACGACGACGGCCGTCACGGCCGTCCAGTGATCCGTAATCGCGTGCGGCATGGCGGTGCTCCACGAAATCGGTTGAGCGTGATCGATGCTGCCTGAACATGCGGGGCGCGCTGGCAGGCCGCACCTTACAGGCGGAATGGGATGAAATGAGCGAAGTGATGGCGTTTTGTGCCGGTTCGACGGCTGCGCCCGGTCCGGACAAACGACCGTGCAGCCATTGCATGTCAGTTTACATCAACTTTTCAGAAAGTACTCGCCGACCATCTGTGTGCGCAGCTTGAGGATGTTCAGGAACGAGAGCACAGAGGCCATCATTTTCGCCTGGTTGATGACCAGCTCGACCGGATTTCGTGCGCCGTAGAACAGAAATGGGTTTTCGACGTGACGGCCGTCCGGCCAGGCTTCTTCGACGATGCCTTCGACCGGCGGCGCGTCAGGTGTGATCGCATCGAGGACGAGGTTGCGTACATAGCGCGCCCGCGGCTGCATCTGCTCGGATACCGGCGACTGCCGACCATACCAGCGGCGCAACCATTCGTCTTTGGACAGTCGGCGGGGACGTTCCATCAGCGTCAGCAGCACGACACCCGGGGAGCGGGCGCCGTCCGGCCAGTCGCGCTTCTTGCCCCAACGGTTGTCGCCGTATTGGGTGTAGACGGTTTCCTCGACGCGCCAGGCCGCCGGTCGAAACCCTGCCTCACGCAACCGCGCCAGTGCGAGGTCGGTGACCTCATTCGAAGTCGGCCACAGGTCGAGCATGCCTGCCGGGCGGGACTCTCCTCGCCGTGGTGGCGCCGGGCAACGCACTTTGGCCGCCTGGACGTCGTGTACAAGGGCTGTCAGCCTGTCGCAGGCTGGCAGCAGCTCCGGGCCGATGCGATCGACGACCTGAAGCTCGAGCGCTTCCGGACTGCGATCGCGCTCGTCCCAGAAGACGATTTGAACCTTATCGGTTTGCGAGTTCTGCTGCGTACTGTCGGGCATAGGGAATGACCTCTTTCATTCCGGACTCGCGGTTGACGCGCGGCGTGTAACCGAGTTCGCGCCGGGCCTTGTCGATACGGACCCAGTAGTCTTCGGTCAGCTTCCAGATCGCGCTCTTTGTCAGGTCGGGCTCGGGACCGCCCAGTTTGTGCGCCCATTCCAGTGCTCTGGCGATCGGATAGAAGGGGCGTCCGGGCAACCAGATTTTGGGGAACGGGTGGCCAAGCGCCGTGACCAGGGGCTCCGCCCAGAGCAGCTGATTGAATGGTTCGCCGTCGGTGATGAAATATGGCTGGCCGCCGGCAACATCAGGGTCGGTCGCCAGCTTCTGCGCAGCGAGGATTTCGGCATCGGCGACGTTCTGGACGTGGGAGCAATCAGTTTTCGCGGTCTTGCTGCCGACGGCGACGGCGAATTTTCCGGCCGTGACCTGTTCGACGAGGATGTTGATCATCACGGAACGGCGGCTCGGCCCCCAGATACCGCCCGGACGGATGGCGGCGGTCCGCAGGTCGCCGATGTTGTCGCTGCCAAGCACGGCCTGCTCGGCGATGACTTTGGTTTCGGTGTACAGATCCATGTACGTCTGCGCATAGGGCTGCGATTCGTCAGCCCCGCTCAGCGGGCGATCCATGCAGACGTTGTGGCTGCTGGTGTGAACGAGCTGCTTCACACCGTGGCGGCGTGCCGCGTCGAGGATGTTCTGCGTGCCGCCGACATTGATGCCGAAGCTGAATTCGCGTACCGCCTTGCGGTAGACGCCGAGCAGGCAGATCACCGCGGCCGCGTGGAAAATCGTCTGGACGCCCTCGACCGCCCGGTTGACCGTATCGGCATCGCGGATGTCACCCTGGATCGAGACCAGATTCGGATGGCGGAAGTCGTAGGGATTGATATCAAACGCGCGGACGTTCAGTCCGAGTTCGAGCAATCGCTGGACGAGTTCATTTCCGACGAAGCCTGAGGCGCCGGTGACAAGAACATTTGGGCCAAATTTGACGTTGGAGGAATCGACCGGAAACGTCATTCGCCGTATACCTTTCGAGTTGTGCGAGCAAAGAAGCGGACAGCAGCCTGGCGCGGCACCAGGCGGGAGAAAACAAAATGAACGGCCTTGTTGACCGGTCCGGCAATCGCGAGCGGCTGGCGGCCGAGCGCAGTCAGTGCCTCGCGGGCAACGTCTTCGGGATCCATCGGAAACGTCATGCGCTGGCGATCCGTGGGGGTCTGTTGTTCGAATCCGGGTGTGCGGGTCGCACCGGCAACCATGCCGAGGACATCGACGCCGTGCGGGGCGAGTTCTTCCCACAAGCCTTCTGCGAGCACCGTGTTGAAGGCCTTGGTCGCGGCGTAGGCCGCCACGAGCGCGGATCCCTGGAATCCAGACATCGATGACATCAGAATGACACCACCCCGTTTCCGTGCAACCATCTCCGGCACGAACGTGTCGACCAATGTGACCGGGCCGCGGCAATTGACGTCGATCATCTTCTGTTTGTCGGCGGTCAGCGTCTCCAGATAGGGACCGATCACCGAATAGCACGCGTTGTAGACCAGCAGACCGATGTCGCGGTCGCCGACGGCGGTACGAATCGCGGTGTCGAGATCGGGACGGGCCAGGTCGATCGCAACGGGA